>JBDTXT010000248.1:0-4752 GCA_040006035.1 Pseudonocardiales bacterium
ATCGCCACCGAGCGGACCCCGTCCGGCTGGGCGCTGGACGTGCGCTCCGCGCGCTCGGGCAAGCCCCATCTGACGGGTACCGTCCTGGGGGGTACTGGCGCGTAGGTCCTATGGCGGGTGTTCCGACGCATTGGCGTCGGCGACCGGACCTCAGCCGCGCTGTGGGCGCGCGAGCACCTGCCTGACCTCTAGGCGTCCTTGCCCTCGGGGCTATCGGATGCGTCCGTACCGGCTGTCACTTCGCCGGTGCGGTCTTCGTCGCTCTGGCCGCGGGCCTTGCGGCCGATCCAGTCGACCAGGTTGTCGGTGGCGGTGCCGACAGTGGCGCCGAAGTTGCGAACGGCTGTGACGAGTGGGTCGGTCGACTCGTCGATGCGCTTCTTGTAGGAAATGCCGGCTTCACGCGCGGTCTCGCCGAAGCTGTGCTGACTGTCCTGCGATCGGCGCGGGTAGTGCCCGTCCAGGATCCGCTGGTAGTCACCCGAATCGATCCAGCGGCGCACCTCGGCTGCCCGGATGACCGCGAACGGATGGGTGCTGCGCTCGGTATTGAGCAGCTTGAGGACGCCGTCGCGCAGATCGCCGGCGGCCTCGTAATCCTTTGCCTGCTCGAGGAAGGCGTCGGCGTCGATCTTGTCGAGGTTCGCGCCACCGGCGAGTTTCATGTGCACCCGCAGTGCGGCGTCGGTGTCCTGGCCGGCGAGCAGCCCGGCGCGATCGGCGGACAGTTCGGCCTTGCGTTCCCAGCCGCGCAGCGACGCGATGAGCGCGCGCAGCCCCAGCCCGCTGGCCGGTATCCAGCCGAGCGAGCCGACGAGGTTGAGCAGGTGGATGAGCAAGGACTGGTAGAGCGCGTGGCCCGACATGACATGGCCGGTCTCGTGGCCGATGACGAACCTGCGCTCGTCCTCCGAGGTCATGTTGTACAGGCCGCTGCTCATGGCGATAAACGGCTTGTCGACGCCCAGCGTGATGGCGTTGGGGACTGGATCGTTGTAGACGAACAGCTCTGGACGCTGGTCCACGTCGAGGATTTCCGTTACGCCGCTGAGGATCTCGTGCAGATCGGGGAACTGGCGCTCGCCTACGCGGACGGAGCTGGCCAGGTAGGCGAGGCGGTACTGGCGCTCGCGCATCATGCCAGTGGTTGCTCGTAGGACCTGGTCGAAGCCGGGCAGCGAACGCATGGCGGTGAGGGCGGTCTTGTCTGCCGGGTGTTCGAAGGCGTGCGAGCTGATGTCGGTGAGCACGACTCGGCCCGCGTGGTCGATGGTCGGTGGCGCCGGTGCGTCGTCTGGGGTCACCTGGTCATCCTGCCTGACGGGGTTTGGACTGAAGTGCAATTGGTCCGGCCCAACCACGGTGCGAACCCGCGCAGCTAGGGCCCATTCCTGCTGGTGAGCACGCCTACTCATGCGAGGGACGACCCCGGCAGGCGAGGGTCGGGTCATGGGCCAACGAGTCGAGCTGCCGCGGCACCTGATCCCGGGCGATGAGCTCGGCGAGCCGGCCGCGCAAGTCGACCTGCTCATCCTGATCGGTCCGTCGGGCGCTGGTAAGTCGAGCGTGGCGCGCGAGTTGCATCGCCGCGGCGTGATCGAGATCTGCCCGACCTGGACGACTCGGCCCCGCCGCCCCGACGAGCTCGGCACGTGCCTCGAGCATCGGTTCGTGTCCGAGCGAGACTTCGACCGGCTCAACGCGGCCGGGTTCTTCGCCGCCTGCGGCACCCAGCCCGGGCTGCCCTACCGATACGGCCTGCCCGAACCGAGACGACGGCCAATGCGCGGGCTGCCCACCGTGATCCTGCGGGCTGCGCGCGTCGCCGACGTGGCCGCCGGCCGCACCGCTCTCGTCTACCAGATTGCCGTCAGCCCAGACCGGCTAGTGAACCGCCTTGCAATTCGCGGCACCGAGCGGCGAGAGCTGCGCTCCCGGCTGGCGGCAGCCGATCACGAACTCGCCGATGGCGCCCGCGTCAGCGCTCGCCGGTTCTGCGCGAATCATGCCGTGACCGCGTGCGCGGACGCCGTCGCTTCGGCCCTTGCTTTCGACCAAATTCACTACCACCCAGGAGGTACCGGATGAGCGATCGCCCCCCACCCACGCACGAAGAAGCGTGGCCCCCCGAGACCCGCCGCACGCCGCCCCGGCGCAACTGGTGGTCGATCCTCGCCTTCGGGACGATCATCTCCCTCGTCATCGCCGGCCTGGCCGTAGTCGGAGTCATGCTGTTCTCCTTCCTCGCGCTGTCCCAGTATGGGAGCAACAAGTGATGCGCGAGCTGCGGCTGCTGGTGCTGCTGGCCCGGCCCGCCGTTGTGCTGCTCCTCGCGTTGTTCACCGCGATCGGCCTGGCCCAGGCCGGTCAGGGCGAGAACCGGGTTCTGCTCGCCCAGGCCTTCGCCGCCGTGTTGAGCTTCATCCTGTTCTCCATCGCGATCAACGATCTCGCTGACGTGCAGATCGACCGGGTCAATCTGGCCGGCGACCCTCGCCGCCCGCTCGTAACCGGATCGGGAACCTCCCGGGACCTCGTGCTGATCGCCGGGGCTTCGGCGATGACGTCACTCGGCTTCAGCGCCGTCCTGGGCTGGCCGGTGTTGTTGACCACCGTCGCAGGAATCGTGGTCAGCGCGGGTTACTCGTTGCGGCCGGTCCGACTGGCCGATCGTGGGGTCGTGGCCTCACTCGTACTGCCGGCCTGCTACGTCGCAGTGCCCAATCTGATCGGGATGTTCTCGGCCCGGCACGCACTTCGCAGCTCCGACCTGCTGCTGCTCGCCGGGCTGTACCTCGGCTTCATCGCACGGATCCTGCTGAAGGACTTCCGCGACGTCCGGGGCGACGCACTGTTCGGAAAGCGGACCTTCCTCGTGCGGCACGGCCGCGTCTGGACCTGCCGCTTCAGCGCGGTGGCCTGGTCCGGGGGGACCGCACTGCTGCTGCTGGCCATTCATGGATCGGCTGCCCTGATTGCCTCGTACGCGGCGGGGACGGTCGCGACTGTCCTGCTACTGCGAGCATTGAGCCACGACCGCGGTCCGCGTCGGGACGAGACCATCATCAGCGCGCTCGCACTGGTGGGTCGCGGGCTACTGATCTCGCTGCTCGCTGCGCTCGCGATGACCCAGGCCAACTGGGCCATGCTGACCTCGGCCGCAGTCATCGCGGTGCTGGCTTTGATCACGGCCGCTGAGATGATGTCGATGCTGCGTCACGGACCGCATAGCCGACTGGCTCTGGTCCAGGCGGTCGACGCCCCGTGGACTACGCCATCAGGTAGCGCGTGCCGCGACCGGTGCCTCGGGCACGGCGTCGAGGTGCGCACGTAGGAAGACGCCGAGATCGTGCACCGCGTCGGTGGCCTCGCGCAACGTGCCGGCAAGGGCATGCCCGCTGTGCCACAGGCGCCGGTGCTCGACCAGTTGCACCGAGACGCCGGCGTCGGCAGCCATGCCGGCGAATCGCATGATCTGCGGCTGCAGGATCTCGGTGACCGAGGAGTGAATCAGCATGGGCGGCAGCCCGTCCAGCCGCCCATGCATCGGTGCGTAACCGGGATCGTGTGGGTCGGCGTCACCTCGGTAAGCCGCTGCGTTCTGGCGGCACCAGGCGGAGCTGATGGCGAAGTCCCGGTGACGCGCCATGTTCTCGCTCGACGTGTCTGTCCACGGCGACAGCAGCGCAAGTGCAGCCGGGCGCAGGCCGTCGTCTGTCAACCGCCGAGCCGCTGCAACGGCTAGGCCACCGCCGGCTGAGTCCCCCGAAACCGCGGCGCGGGACGCAGCGAACCCGTGCTCGTCGACGAGTGCGCGGAACGCAGCCACCGCATCGTCCAGGGCGGCCGGGTACGGGTGTTCAGGCGCCAACCGGTAGTCGAGCGAGAAGACCACGGCGCCGGTGTCGCGAGCGAGAAACGCCGCGAGCGAGCGGTGCGTGCGCGGCGAACCGACGGTGTAGCCACCGCCGTGCAGGTAGAGAACCGCACGCGGCCGTTGCGAGGCACCGACGGTTATCCGCTCGCACGGCCGCCCGCCCAGCGTGATGTGCTCGACCTGAGTCGCTGCGGGCACAACGTTGAGCCGGGCGAATCGTTCCAGGATCGAGCGCCGCATGCGCAGCGGAGTTCGAGCGTTGAGTGCCGCGCGATACAACGGCCCGGAGACGCCGATGACCATCGGCCGCGGCAGGTGCATCAGGCCGGAATCTTCTTGGTAGGCGACGCCTCGGCCACCGCGACGGATCCGGCGATCGACGGAATCGACTTGCGTGCGCCGAACGCGACGAGCCGCTGGTAACGCGATCCGAGCAGCCGGACCAGGACGTCGAGCACCTTCGCGTCCAGCCCGACGACTGCGCGCGCTCGGTTGGCGGTGACTGCGCGCAGGATGGCTGTCGCGGCTGACTCCGGCGACTTCTTCGCCAGTTTCGAGTCGAAGAACTGCGCAAGTGCCGTGGCGTCCTGCCCTTCGACGGCGCCGGCGTTGCGGGCGATCGCGGTCTTGATGCCGCCTGGGTGCACGCAGGTGACCTGCACCGGATGACCCGCGACGATCATCTCCTGCCGCAGCGCCTCGGTGAAGCCACGCACCGCAAACTTCGCGGCGTTGTAGGCGCTCTGGCCCGGGATCGCCATCAGACCGAACAGGCTGGAGATGTTGACGATGTGCCCGTCACCGGAGGCGATCACGTGGGGCAGGAACGCCTTGGTGCCGTTGACGACGCCCCAGAAGTCGACGTCCATCACCCG
>JBDTXT010000249.1:0-4750 GCA_040006035.1 Pseudonocardiales bacterium
GGGGTACGTCGACGCGAACGTCGTCGTCCGGGTCGTCGAGGTTGATCGTCGGCGGCACGATGTCGTCGCGGACGCTCAGCACCGTGGCGATCGCCTCGATCGCACCGGCGGCGCCGAGCAGATGCCCGGTCATCGACTTGGTGGCGGTGACGACGGTCTGCTCGCCGAGCAGTTCAGCGATCCACCTGGCCTCGGCGCCGTCGCCGGTGGGCGTCGACGTGGCGTGCGCGTTGACATGCACGACGTCAGAGGAATCGACCCCGGCGCGCGACATGGCCGTCAGCGCGGCGCGGCGCTGGCCGTTGCCCTCTGGATCGGGCGCGACAATGTCGTAAGAGTCGGCCGTCACCGCGGCGCCGCCGAGGACGGCATAGGGCGTGCGGCCCCGGGCCAGTGCCGACGAACGCCGTTCCAGGACGAGCACGCCGGAGCCCTCGCCGAGCACGAATCCGTTGCGCGCCTTGTCGAAGGGACGCGACGCGCGCTCGGGCTCGTCGTTGCGGGTGCTCATAGCCTGCATCTGCGCGAAGCCGGACATCGTCAGCGGGTGGATGCACGCCTCGGTGCCGCCGACGACCACGACGTCGGCGCGGTCGAGCAGCATCAGGTCCAGCCCGTACGCGATCGCCTCGGCGCCGGAGGCGCAGGCGCTGACCGGGGTGAAGACGCCACAGCGCGCCCCGACCTCGAGGCCCACGTGGGCCGCGGGACCGTTCGGCATGTCCATCGGGATCAGCAGTGGGGAGACCCGGCCGGGCCCTTTCTCCAACATCACGTCGTGCTGATAGATCAGGCTGGTGACGCCGCCGATCCCGGTGCCGATGACGACCGCGACCCGCTCGGGTTCGAGGCCGTTCTCATCAGATCGGCCGGTGAAGCCGGCGTCGGCCCACGCCTCGCGGGCGGCGACGATCGCCGCCTGCTGTGCGCGGTCGAGCCGGCGAGCCCGGACCCGCGTCAGTGCCTCGGCCGGGTCGACGGCCATCGGCGCTGCGATGCGCACCTTGAGGTCGGCAGCCCAGTCCTCGGTCAGCGCCACGACGCCGGACCGGCCCTCCAGCAGGCCGGCCCAGAACGTCGCCACGTCACCGCCGAGCGGAGTGGTGGCGCCCAGACCGGTGACGACGACGTCATCGCTGAGTGCGGTCATGTCAATTCCTTCGCTCAGATCGGCCAAATCGGTTCAGGCGTTGGACTGGATGTAGGCGACTGCGTCGCCTACGGTCTTCAGCTTCGGCAGTTCGTCGTCGGGAATCTTCACGCCGAACTTCTCTTCGGCGGCCATGGCCACCTCGACCATCGACAGCGAATCGACGTCGAGGTCGTCGGTGAAGCTCTTCTCGTCAGAGACATCGGCTGCCTTGACGTCGGCGACCTCTTCGAGAATGGAGGCGAGTCCTGCACGGATCTCGTCGGGAGTAGCCACGGGGTTTCCTTTCGGTTGGGACTCACCGGCCACGGCGGACGGCGAGCGTATTTCGTTAGGGGGAGAGCACAACCTGGCCGGCGTAGGCCAGGCCGGAGCCGAAGCCGAGCAGCAGCACCGGTGCGCCAGACGGGATCTCGCCGCGCTCGACCATGCGCGACAGCGCCAGCGGGATCGTCGCGGCTGAGGTGTTGCCCGAGGTGACGATGTCACGGGCCACGATCGAGTTTGGGGCACCGAGCCGTTTGGCGATCGAGTCGATGATGCGCAGGTTGGCCTGGTGCGGGATGAACGCCGCCAGTTCGTCGGGTGCGACGCCCGCGCGACGGCACGCCTCCAGTGCGATCGGCGCCATCTGCGAGGTGGCCCACCGATAGACGGCCTGACCCTCCTGGCGGAACACGTGCGTGCGCTCGTCGATCGCCACCGCGTCGTGCTGCGCGCCGTCGCTGCCCCACACGACGGGGCCGAACCCGGCGACCTCGGACGGGCCGACCACCACCGCTCCTGCTCCGTCGCCGAGGATGATGCAGGTGCTGCGGTCGGTGAAGTCCAGCCACCCGGAAAATCGCTCCGACGCGACCACCAGCGCGTTGCGGGCCTGACCGGTCTGCACGGCGGCCGAGGCCGCATTGAGGGCGTAGACGAATCCGGAGCAGCCCGAGTTGACGTCGAAGGCGCCCGGAGCACGGATGCCGAGCCGGGTCGCCAGTTGGGGCGAGGCGGCCGGCACCGAGGTCACCATCGTGCAGGTGGCGACCAGGACGAGATCGACGTCGTTGACCGCCACCCCGCTCGCGGCCAGCGCCTTGCTGGCCGCGGCCTCTGCCATGTCGACGACGGTCTCGTCCGGATCGGCGAAGCGGCGTTCGGCGATGCCGACGCGGGACTTGATCCACTCGTCGTCGGTGTCGACGCCCCGCGCGATCAGGTCGAGGTTGGTAACGACGTTTCCCGGGCGGTAGTGGCCGACGCCGAGGATGGCGGTGGCGGCGGGTCCGGTGCTGGTTGCGAGCGGCACGGTCAGTACTCCGATCCGCTGTGGATGCGGGCGACGGGCAGCCCAGCTGGGACGATGTCGCCGTTGTCGCGCAGCCACTCGGTCAGCACGCCGGCCTGCGGGGCCACGATCACGTGCTCGTCGCGGTTGGTGCGCACGGTGCCCAGGCGGGTGCCGCGGGCCACGTCGCCGCCCTCGTCGAGGCCGTCGGCGCGCGTGAACACGCCCTTGGCCGGCGTCACCACCACGCGGAAGTCGACGGTGTGCTCGCCCTGGCCATGGTGCGGGCGGCTGTCGATCAGGGTGCGCGCCGCGGCGAGGTCGTCGGGGGACTTGACCGCGAAGAGTTCGACGCCGGGCAACTCACGCTTGGCGATGCCGGTGAGCGTTCCGGCCGGTGCAAGTTCGATAGCGGCGCTCACGCCGAGATCGGCGCAGGTGCGCAAGCACAGATCCCAGCGCACCGGCAGGGTGACCTGGGCGGCGAGCCGGGTGAGCAGTTCAGCGCCGGTACTGACCGCGGAGCCGTCGGCGTTGGACAGCAGGATCGGGCGCGGGTCGGCGACGTGCAACCCGGCCGCGTAGTCGGTGAGGGCGGTCGCGGCCGGCGCCATGAAGTGGGTGTGGAACGCGCCGGCGACGGCGAGCGGCCGCACGCGGGCACCGGCCGGCGGTTCAGCGGCGAGCTTGTCGAGCGCGTCGAGGCGGCCGGCGGCGACGATCTGCCCGGCGCCATTGCGGTTCGCCGGGGTCAGCCCGGCCGCTTCGATGGCGGCGACCACCTCGTCCGGGTCACCGCCGAGCAGGGCCGACATGCCGGTCGGCGTCAGCGCGCAGGCCGCGGCCATCTCGGCGCCTCGGCGGGCGGCGAAGGCAACTGCGGCCCTCGGCGTCAGCGCGCCGGAGACAGCAGCAGCGGTGAGTTCACCCACGCTGTGCCCGGCCACCACTCGTTCGTCGGTAGAAGCCAGCGCGAGTTCGCCGGCGACGATCACGCCCAGCGCGACGATCAGCGGCTGGGTGACTGCGGTGTCCTTGATCTCCTCGGCGCTGGCTGTGGTCCCTAGGCGGGCCAGGTCGAGGCCGCTGGCCTCACTGAATCCCGCTAGCTGCTCCGCGACGCCGGGCAGTTCCAGCCATGCAGACAGCATGCCGGGCGACTGGGCACCCTGGCCGGGTGCGAATACGGCAATCACCTCTCCAACCATGCCGGGTACGGCAGGCTGCGGCGAGGGTGACGTGGACAGCGTTGCCAGGGATTGATTGTGGTTGATCGCCAAGTCATTGCCGGTATTGTCCGAAATAGACCATGAATGGTTGTGCACCCAAGCTAATTAGCCAAGACGGCCGACGGCCATCGCGATGCGCAGGGTGAACGCCCCGCGCGATTCGGTAGCGGCCTGGCCACATATCTCGCTCGCCCGCCGGAGTCGGTTCTTCACCGTGTTGGCGTGGACGAACAACACCTTGGCCGTCACGTCGAGTGAGCCGCCGGAGTCCAGGAAAGCGCTCACCGTCTCGAGAATGACGTCACCGGCGGCGACCAACGGCTGGTAAACGTTCTTGATCAACTCATCGCGGGCCTCGGTATCGCCGGCCAGGGCGCGCTCGGGCAGCAGCGCCTCGGCGCTCACCGGGCGGGGGGCGCTGGGCCAGGCAGGCACCGCGCGCAGGCCGCTGAGGGCGGCGCGGGTGACTGCGCTGGCGTCGGCCACGTCGGCCACCGGACCGATCACCACCGGCCCGTCGCCGAAGACACTGACGAGGCTGTGGGCAGCAGCGCTCGGGTCGGCGGCCCCGCCGAAGACGATCACCAGGCGAGCGCCGTGCACACCGACCATCGCGTCGAGGCCGAGCCGCCGGGTCAGCGTGTGTGCGTCGGTCAGCGCGTCGGCGGCCGACTTGTCGGGGGCGGGCCCGACGACCGCGGCGACGGCGCCGGTTGCGTTCCAGCCCAGAGCCGCGAGCTGGCTGGGCAACGGGTCACCGATGCCGGAGCCGCGGACCAGGCTGTCGATGACCAGCGCCTCCAGCCGGTCGTCCCACGCCCCGCGGGCCTCGGCTGCCATCGCGTACACGCGGGCCGCGGCGAAGGCGATCTCGCGGCTGAAGCGAAGCAGTTCCTCGAGCACGACCTCGGCCTGATCCGGGCCGGCGATCGAGGGCAGATTCTGCTCGGCCACCTCGATCGTGAGGCGGACGAGTTCGACGGTCTGCTGCAGGGTCACCGAGCGGGCCATGGCCTGCGGGGCGGCGGCGAACACCTCACCGGTCAGCCGCAGGACGTCGTCGGGGGAGCGCAGCCAGTCGACGTAGGACTGGAT
>JBDTXT010000250.1:0-4745 GCA_040006035.1 Pseudonocardiales bacterium
TCGACGAGGTCCCGCTCGATTTCGCCCGCGAGTGGATCGAGTTCGTCGATCCCGCGGATGCCGAGCACCGCATCAAGGCCGACCTGACCTGGCTGTGCTCGCGCTGGACATGCATCTTCGGCCGCGGCTGCCACGGCGTCGAGCCCGGCCGACCCGACGACGGCTGCTGCTCGCACGGGGCGTTCTTCTCCGACAAGGACGACGAGAAGCGGGTGCGCCGCTTTGCCGCCGAGCTGACTCCCGAGTACTGGCAACACTCCTCACCTGCGCATGACGGCGGCAAGAAGCTCAACATCGTCGAGAAGGACAACGTAGGCGACGAGGAGAACCGCTCCCGTACCCGCAAGGTCGACGGCGCGTGCATCTATCTGAACCGGCCGGGATTCGCCGGCGGCGAGGGATGCTCGCTGCACGCGCTCGCGCTGCGCACCGGGCGGCACCCGCTCGAGACCAAGCCGGAGGTGTGCTGGCAACTGCCGGTGCGCCGCGAGCAGGAATGGGTCAACCGGCCTGACGAGACGAAGATCCTGCTGTCGACCGTCGGGGAGTTCGACCGCCGAGGCTGGGGCGAGGGCGGCCATGACCTGCACTGGTGGTGCACGTCCTCACCCGAGGCGCACATCGGCGGCGAGGCCCTCTATGTCTCCTACGGCCCGGAACTGGTGGCTTTGATAGGTCAGCCCGCGTACGACGAACTGGCGCGGATCTGCGCCGAGCGGCTGAAGCTGGGGCTGGTCGCCGTCCATCCCGCGACAGCGGCCGCGGCCGCCGCAGGTCAGATCTCGAACTTGTAGCCGAGTCCGCGAACCGTCACGAGGTGCCTGGGGTTGGCCGGGTCGGGCTCGATCTTGGACCGCAGCCGCTTGACGTGGACGTCCAGTGTCTTGGTGTCGCCGACGTAGTCAGCGCCCCAGACCCGGTCGATCAGCTGGCCGCGGGTGAGCACCCGGCCGGCGTTGCGCAGCAGCAGTTCGAGCAGGTCGAACTCCTTGAGCGGCATGGGGGTCTGGACGCCGCCGACCGACACCACGTGCCGCTCGACGTCCATGCGCACCGGTCCGGCCTCGACGGTGGTGGTCATCAGGTCCTCGGGCTCGGCACCGCGGCGCAGCACCGCACGGATCCGGGCCACGAGCTCGCGCGACGAGAACGGCTTGGTGACGTAGTCGTCGGCGCCGAGCTCGAGCCCAACGACCTTGTCGACCTCGCTGTCGCGGGCGGTGACGATGATGATCGGTACGTGTGAGCGGGCCCGCAGGCTGCGGCACACCTCGGTGCCGGACAGGCCAGGCAGCATCATGTCGAGCAGCACCATATCCGCGCCAGCGCGGTCGAATGCGGTCAGCGCGTCCGGGCCGGTGGCGGCCACCTCTACCTCGTAGCCTTCGCGACGGAGCATGTACGACAAGGCGTCCGAGAACGACTCCTCGTCTTCGACGACCAGAACACGCGTCATGCAGTTCCTCTCGTGGTGACGACGCCTTTAGTGGCTTCCATCGACGACAGTCGAAGAGCGGCGTCCGCCGACGACGGTCGCGTACGTGAGTGAACGCGCGGTAACCGGATCGTGAACGTCGACCCTTCGCCCTCCACACTGCGTACCCGTACCGTGCCCAGGTGATTGGTCACGATGTTCTTGACGATGGCCAATCCGAGGCCCGTGCCGCCGGTGGCCCGCGACCGGGCGGGGTCGACCCGGTAGAAGCGCTCGAAGATGCGATCGAGGTCGGCCTCGGCGATGCCCAGGCCCTGGTCGGAGATCGAGATGTCGACGGTCGGGCGCGCCTGGTGGTCACTGGACGGCTTTGCGGTGACGAGCACGCGGGTGCCGCCAGGGCTGTAGGCGATGGCATTGTCGACGAGGTTCGCCACCGCGGTGCCCAGCTGCGCCTCGCTGCCGCGCACGACCAGGCCGTCGGCGCCGTCGACCTCGACGGTGATGCCTGCCTGCTCGGCCGCCAGGCGGGCACGGTCTGCGGATTCGTCGACGAGGCTGCGCACGTCGATCGCGGTGGCAGCCGGCATCGGGTCCATCCCCTGGACGCGGGACAGCTCCATCAATTCGCCCACCAGGCGAGCCAGGCGGCTGCCTTCTTGCTGCATGCGGCCGGCAAAGCGGGCGACCGTATCCGGATCGTCGGAGGCGTCCTGCACCGCTTCAGCGAGCAGCATGAGCGCGCCGACCGGCGTCTTGAGCTCGTGCGAGACGTTAGCGACGAAGTCGCGGCGCACGGCTTCGAGGCGGCGCTGGTCGCTGACGTCGGCGAGCAGCAGCGCAACGGCGTCCACTCGGTTGTCATCGGCCGCGGGTAGCGGCACCGCGGTGACGGCCAGGGCGATCGGTTCCCGACCGAGGCGGCCCAGCGGCAGGTCGATGGTGCCGGCGACGATGGTCGCGTTCTCGCGGCACTTCACGGCGAGATCGCTCAACTCGGGGAAGCTCAGCCGGTCGACGTCGAGAACGCCCATCGCACGGGCGGCCGGGTTGACGAGGACGGCCCGATCGTCGCGGTCGATGACGACGACGCCTTGATCGAGCGCCTCGACGACGAGCGACGACAGGGGCGCCTCGATCAGGCGCCCAGGCGCCTCGGGCGACGGGGTGCGCGGCGCCGTGCTGAGCGGGGTCAGCGGCCTGCGACTGGCGATGACCACACCGCCCAGCACGCCCCCGGCCACGCATGCCAGCGCACCCAGCAGAATGGCAATAGCCGTCACGCCACCGATGGTACGGGCGCAGGGTCTTAGGCTCGCTTGTCATGGGCACGTCAAACGCCTGCCACGCCGTCGTGATCGGTGGGCTGGTCACGGTTCTCATCGCGGCATGCACGTCGAGTCCGCCCCAGCCGCGTCCGTCGACTGCGCCGCCGACCGTCGCGTCGTCGCCACCCCCGTCTAGCCGACCTGCGGGTGGGCCGGTCGAGCTGTCTTGTGCGGACTCCATCAGCGCCAGCCCGGGCGACGGACCAGGCATTCTCAGCGTCAATGGGCTGACTCTCGAGGGAGCCTCTGGCGACCTGCGTGGCGCCGCACCGGCCTCGGTCGGGCTGCGTGCGCCGGCCGGGCCCAGGCTGTACTTCGTGAAGTCTCCGGCTTACCTCAACGCGACGACGGCGCCGATCACCGTCGAGTTGACCGCCTCCTCGAAGGGTTACCTAGCCTGGGTGCCGGCCCGAATCTGGACAGGGAGCGGCGGCTCGCCGATCGACCTGCGACCTTGGGTGACGTCGAGGCTGACGTTCGACGGCTGCCCGGATCGAGACACCAGCTACCTCGGTGGCCTGCTCGCCAGCAACCCGCACGTCTGCCTGACCGTGCACGTTCGCCGGGCTGGAGCGGCCACATCCGAGGCAACGCGCCTCGGCGGCGCGGGCTGCTGAGCGCGTGGCTCCCGAGCTGCGCGGTCGCTGGAACCACAACATCCACTACTATCCGCTGACGCTGGACGCGCTGCCCCGCCCGTGCTCGCGCGCGCTGGACGTCGGCAGCGGCGACGGCCTGCTGCTACGCCTGCTCTCGCCCCGCTGCGGCCACGTCGTGGGCATCGACTCCTCGGCGCAGATGACCGAAGCCGCGCGCGTCCGGTGCGCCGATCTGGCCAACGTGCAGGTCGTCGCCGGCGATGCCGCAAGCTACCCGTTCGAGCCCGGCAGCTTTGACCTGGTCACCTCGCACGCCACGATCCACCATCTCGATTTCGTCCCCGCGCTGGAACGGATGGCTGCCCTGCTGCGGCCGGGTGGGACACTGTCGGTCGTCAGCCTGGCCAACAACGCCACGGTGGCGGACTGGCTGATCAGCGCGGCGGGTGTCCCCACCCATCGCGTCCTGGCACTGCGGCACGGCTACTGGCAGCACAACGCGCCCATCGCCGATCCGACGATGACGTGGCGCGAAGTCCGCCGGGCGGCCGAGGTGACTCTGCCCGGCGTGCGCTGGCGCCGGCATCTGCTGTGGCGGTACTCGCTCACGTGGGTCAAGCCGGCCAGTTAGCCGCTATTTCTTGCCCTGGTTCGCAACCTTGTCGATAGCCGCGGCCGCAGCTTCTGGATCCAGATATTCGCCCGGCCGCGTCGGCATCAACGTCGTCTCGTCGAGGTCGTAGTGCAGCGGGATGCCAGTCGGCACGTTCAGCGAGACGACCGCCTCGTCGGACAGGCCGTCGAGATGCTTGATCAGCGCCCGCAGCGAATTGCCGTGCGCCACGACCAGCACCGTATGCCCCGAGCGCAGGTCGGGGACGATCGCGTCGTACCAGTACGGCAGCATCCTGGCCACGACGTCGGCCAGGCACTCGGTGCGCGGTACGACGTCGAGCAGATCTGCATAGCGCGGGTCGCCCACCTGGCTGTAATGGTCGTCATCCGCCAGCGGCGGCGGCGGCGTGTCGTACGAGCGGCGCCACAGCATGAATTGTTCGTCGCCGAACTCGGCCCGCACGGCCGCCTTGTCCTTGCCCTGCAGCGCGCCGTAGTGACGCTCGTTGAGCCGCCACGACCGGCGGACTGCGATCCAATGCCGCTCGGCGACGTTCAGCGTGATCTCGGCCGTGCGAATCGCGCGACGCAGCAGCGACGTGTGCAGGACGTCGGGCAGCAGCCCCTGCGATTGGAGCAGCTCACCGCCGCGGCGCCCCTCGGCCTCGCCCGCAGGCGTCAGGTCGACATCGACCCAGCCAGTGAAGAGGTTTTTCTGGTTCCAGTCACTCTCGCCGTGGCGGAGCAGGATCAGTGTCGGCACGCGTC
>JBDTXT010000251.1:0-4710 GCA_040006035.1 Pseudonocardiales bacterium
CGCGCGGACGCGCCCGCGTGCTGCAGGAGTTGGCGAACGGCTCACTGGTCAAGGGTTTCAAGTCGACCGAGGTGGCGGAGTCGCTGGACCTGTGCCTGTCGTGCAAGGGCTGCGCCTCGGACTGTCCGGCCGGTGTCGACATGGCCACCTACAAGGCAGAGGTCCTGCACCAGCGCTACCGCCACCGGCTGCGCCCGGCGTCGCACTACGCACTCGGCTGGCTGCCGCGCTGGGCCCGGCTGGCGGCCCGGGCACCCCGGCTGGTCAACGCCACGCTGCGCCGGCCCGCTCTGGCCTCGATGGCGAAGCGGTTCGGCGGCATCGACGCGCGCCGCCCGCTGCCACAGTTTGCCCGGCAGAGCTTCCGGGCCTGGCTGCGCAGGCATCCGACCCCATCCGGGACGCCGGTGCTGCTCTGGGTGGACACGTTCACCGACCACTTCACCCCCGAGGTCGGCCAGGCCGCGGTGCGGGTGCTCGAGGCGGCGGGCTACGCCGTACAGGTGACCGACAAGCCGGTCTGCTGCGGGCTGACCTGGATCTCCACCGGCCAGCTCGACGGCGCCCGCAAGCGGCTGCGCGAGACGCTGGACGCGCTCGGGACGGCCCTGCGCGCCGACCTGCCAATCGTGGGCCTCGAGCCGTCGTGCACCGCGGTGCTGCGCAGTGACATCGCCGAGCTGCTGCCCGGTGACAAGCGGGCCGCACGGGTCGTGGGTTCGACGCTGACGCTGGCTGAACTGCTCACCGCCACACCGGGCTGGGCGCCACCTCCGATGGGCGACGTGCGCGCGCTGGCCCAGCCGCATTGCCATCAGCACGCCGTGATGGGCTGGGCCCAGGACGCTGCGCTGCTCGCCCAAGCCGGCGCCGAGGTCCAGGTGCTCGGCGGCTGCTGCGGGCTGGCCGGCAACTTCGGCGTCGAGCGCGGCCACTACGACGTGTCGGTGGCCGTGGCCGAGACGGTGCTGCTGCCCGCAGTCCGTGCCGCCGCGCCCGATGCGGTGCTGCTGGCCGACGGCTTCTCCTGCCGTACCCAGCTCGAGCAGCTCGGCGGCGTGCACAGCGTGCACCTGGCCCAGTTGCTCGCCGATCGCCTGCCCAGCGGCCAACCCTCGGAGGATCAGTGACTGGCTTCGTCCCGCCGCCATACCCCTACGAGCGTCTCGGCGAGGTGATCGCGCTGGCCGGCGAGCACGACGGCGGCGCGGTGGACCTCTCGATCGGCACGCCGTGCGATCCGACCCCGCCCGAGGTCATCGCGGCCCTGTCGGCCGTGGACGCAGCCCGTGGCTACCCGCCCTCGATCGGCACCGCGGCGTTGCGCGCCGCCGCCGCGGAATGGATCTCGCGGCGGCTCGGTGCCGCCGTCGACCCGGTCACCGAGCTGGCGGCCTGTGTCGGCAGCAAGGAGTTCGTCGCCTCCACGCCGCAGTACCTGAAGCTGCGCGACCCCTCCCGTGACACCGTCCTGTACCCGGCGATCAGCTACCCGACGTACGCGATGGGGGCGACACTGGCTGGCTGCCGACCCATTGCCTACGACGAGCTCGACCAGATCGCCGAGGCCGACGCCGAGCGCGCGCTGTGCGTGTGGGTGAACTCGCCGGGCAACCCGACCGGCGAACTGCACGACCTGGCCGCCGCCGCCGAGTGGGGGCGAGCGCGCGGGGTGCCCGTGTTCTCCGACGAGTGCTACGCCGAGTTCACCTGGACCGGCGACCCGACGACGATCCTGCGCAGCGGCACCGCCGGCGTGATTGCGGTGCACTCGCTGTCCAAGCGCGACAATTTCGCCGGCGCCCGGATCGGCTTCTACGCCGGCGACGCCGAGCTGGTGCACTACCTGCGCGAGGTGCGCAAGCACGCCGGGTTGCTGGCGGCCGGGCTGGTGCAGGCGGCCGCCGTCGTCGCCCTCGGCGACGACGCCCACGTAGAGGTGCAGCGCGCCCGCTACCTGGGACGGCTACGTCGCCTGCAGCACCTGCTCGGCACCGCCGGCTATCCGGTCGAACTCCCCGATGGCGCGTTCTACCTCTGGGCCCAGGCCTCGGGCGGCGACGCCTGGGGCGCGGCCCGCGACCTGGCCCGGCGCGTCGGGATCGTGGTCTCACCGGGCGAGTTCTACGGGCCCGGGTCGACCGGCTATTTCCGGGTGGCCGCGGTTCAACCCGACGACCGGATCGACCTGGCTGCCTCCCGAATCGGGATATAACCGGCCGAAACCCTCAGGTTTAAGGCCTGCCCGGCCGGGGTACCTATCGAAAGTTCGACTCCGACGCGAAGGGCGATGCATAAAATGAGCGCAACCGATAAGGCTAAGAACAAGATCGAGGACGCCGCGGGCAAGGCCAAGGAAGGCCTCGGTCGCGCCACCGGCGACAAGGACACCGAAGCTGAGGGTCGCGCCGACCAGTCCAAGGCCGACTTCAAGGACGCCGGCGAGAAGGTCAAGGACGCGTTCAAGCACTGAAGCACCCAAGACCCCCCGATGCGGCAGCCCCGGACCATTCGGTCCGGGGCTGCCGTCGTCGGTCGTACTGTGGCGGGGTGGCGCTGACGCCGGAGCGATTGCGCGCCCCGACCCCCTCGGTGGGTGAAGGCGTGACCATGCTCGAACTGTTCTTCGACCTGGTCTTCGTGTTCACGATCACGCAACTGACCGGCGTGGTGCGCGACTCGCACGGCGCCACCGGCTATCTGCACGCGGGGGCGATCCTCTGCATCACTTGGTGGATGTATGACGGCTACGCCTGGCTGAGCAACAACGTCGGCCCGAACACCCTGTCCACCCGGATCCCGATGCTGGTCGGGATGACCGGCTTCCTGGTCATGGCGATCGCCAGCCCGGATGCCTTCGGCTCGGCGGCGTGGCCCTTCGCCCTGGCCTATTTGGTCGTGGTCCTGGTGCACGCGCTGCAGTTCGCCCGCTCCTCGCAGGGCGAATCGGCCCGGGCGATCCGGCGCATCCTGCCGTTGAACCTGTCTGCGCCCGCACTGCTCGTCGTTGCCGCCATCGTCGGACCGGACAAGGGCTGGATCTTCTGGGCGATCGCCGCGGCGACCCTGCTGGCCGCGCTGGCGCCCCGATCCAGCCGCGGCTTCAGCCTGCGCGCCGGCCACTTCGCCGAACGCCACCAGCTGGTGATCATCATCGCGCTCGGCGAGACGATCGTGGCCACCGGTGTCAGTGCGCAGGGCCGGCTGCAGGAAGCCGCTGTGCTCGTGGCCGTGCTGCTGGCGATGGCGTTCGTCTCGGCCTTGTGGTGGGTCTACTTCGGCGGCGACGACGAGGCTGGTGCCAACGCGCTGGCCGACTCACTCGACGACGGCGAGGTCGGAATTGGCGCGTGGGCCTTTGCCGGCGCCCACGTCTTCCACGTGGCCGGGCTGGTGCTGGTCGCCGCCGGATTGGAGGAGGTCATCGTCGCTCCGGCGCACGAGTTGAGCGTCCGCATCGCGATGACGATGGCGGCCGGGTGCGCCACCTTCCTGGCCGGGCAGGCGCTCTACCTGCGGTTGCTGGCGCTGCCCGGCACTGGGTGGCTACTTGTCGGTGGCTGCCTAGCCCTGGCCATCGGGGTCGTGGGTCATCTGGGCAACGGGCTGACTGAACTGGTCGCGCTCGTCGTGATCCTGGTATGCACGGTGACGGTTCGCGCCATTCCGCGCCGCGGCCAGCCGTCGAGCGCAGGGAGCCCGTCATGACCGATCAGGTGCGTCAACAGCGACGCGGCCGCAAGATCGCGATGACCCCGGCCGAGATCGACGCGTTCCTCGCCGCACAGCGCACCTGCCGGGTCGCCACCATCGGTGCCGACGGGCCGCACGCGACGCCCCTCTGGTTCGGCTGGGACGGCAGCTTTCTATGGCTGTACTCGATCACCCGCAGCCAGCGCTGGGCCGACGTGCGCCACGACCCGCGAGTGAGCATCGTGGTCGACGCCGGCGACGACTACTTCGATCTGCACGGCGTCGAGATCACCGGCACGGCCCAGATCGTCGGCGAGGTGCCGCGTACCGGCGAGTCGAACCACGCCCTGGTGGCGATCGAGGCTCAGTTCGCCCGCAAGAACTTCGGCCTGGACGAGATGTTGCACGACGGCAAGCACGGGTGGCTGCGGGTCACCCCGAGCAAGATCGCCAGCTGGGACTTCCGCAAGCTGGCCGGTCTCGCCGCCGGCTGAGGACGGCGTCAGCCGGGATGACCCGCGAAGTGTTGCAGCAGCAGTCCGGCCAAGGCATCGGGCGCATCTTCGGGAACCGCGTGCGAGACGCCGGCCAGCACCTCGAAGCGGTAGGGGCCGGCCACCCAGGCCCGGCACGCCTCGGCGGTCTGGCGCAGGATGGCCACGTCGGCGTCGCCCCAGACGTACATCGTCGGGGTGGTGATCCTGGCCCGGCCCGAGCGGGGATTGGTCAGCGGCATGGCGCGGTACCAGTTGAGCGCACCGCGCATCGCCCCCGGTGCGGACATGGCCTGCACCTCGCGCCTCGTCGTCTCGTCTGACAGTCCGGAAGCCCGCAGGAACCTGGCCAGCGCGCGCGGGTTGCGCCCGCCGGGGCCAAGCAAGACCCACTCGGGCAGCGCGGGCAGTTGGAACAGGTACATGTACCACGACGCCAGCCCCTGGCGGCTCGTCGCCATCGCCCGTACGAGCGCGATGGGGTGCGGGACGGAGGCGGCCGACAGGCTGGCCAGGCGCTGCG
>JBDTXT010000252.1:0-4695 GCA_040006035.1 Pseudonocardiales bacterium
AAGCCGTGCCACGCTCGACTCATTTGCACGAGCCAGGCACGCCGCACGACACGCCGATCCGTCGCAAAGACTTGGTTTGACACGCGCCTAGCGGGTGACGACCTGATCGGGATTGGTGACGTCGAACTGGGTGCCCGGCTGGGCCAACAGGACCGGCAGGATCCGGGCCTTGTCGGCGCTGCGCTCGGCACTACCCCACCGCACCACCCGCCGGTCGCCGAGCAGCAGCGTGATCGCAGTCCGGTCGAAGGCCTGGACCGACGCGACCTGGGCCAGCAGCGCCGGCGTCAGCGACGCGGCGACCGTGGCGACGGCTTCGCCCGTGCTCTTGGCATGCGGGCCGGCCGGGACGACGAACAACGGCAGGCGACGCGGCTTGGCCCGCACCGTGCGGTACTGGTCGCCGGTCTTGTCGACGAGCACGTACTTCTGACCCGCTGCGAGGTAGCCCACGGCGACGCGCTCAGTGACGGTGATGACCACCGTCGAGGGATATGCCGTGCGCACGCTCGCCGACGCCACGAGCGGCAACGACTCGACGCGGCGGGTCACCGCGGCGGTGTCGAGCCGAAGCAGCGGCGTTCCGTGCTTGATCGCCGCGGCATGGAGCACCTGCGCTGCGGTCAGGGTCCTCGTGCCGTGCACCTTCACCGCGTTGGCTCCGAGCATCGGGCTGAACGCGACTATCCAGGTGCTCACCCCGATGACGAGGACGAGGAGCGCCGCTACCACGATCAGGCTGCGGTTTCGGCCGCCGCCCGCTCCGCCGTCGACGGACTCGTCGTCGTCAGCGCCCAGGTCACGCACCCGCATGGTGACACTCACGCCTGCACGCGTGCCGCACTGCTTCGGCCGCAGGCCTCGCGGATCTCGTCGCACAGCAGGTAGACGTCGCCGATGCCCATCGTCAGCACGAGGTCACCGGGCCGGGCCACCTCGGCGATGCGCTCGGGCGTGGTCGTGTAGTGCGGTTCGTAGATGACCTGCTCCGGCGGCAGCGGGACCAGGTCGCTGATCATGGCGCCGGTGACGCCCGGGATCGGCTCCTCGCGCGCCGGGAAGATGTCCATCACCACCGCGATATCGGCGATGGCGAGCGCCTGCGCGAACTCCGCGGCGAACGTCTGGGTGCGGCTGTAGGTGCCCGGCTGGAAAACTGCGATCAACCGGCCGCCGGCGCCCAGGACGCCGCGCGCCGCCGTCAGCTCCGCGGCGACCTCGGTGGGGTGGTGGGCGTAGTCGTCATAGACCCGCACCCCGCCCGCCTCACCGTGCGACTCGAAGCGCCGGCGCACACCGCCGAAGACAGCCCACGCGGCGACCACGGTGTCGATGTCGAGGTCGAGCTCGCTGGCCATCGCCAGCGCGGCCGCAGCATTCAACGCCATGTGCCGTCCGATGAACGCGCCGACGTGCACGTGCCGCGCTTGCAGCCCATTGCCGTCGACCCGGAACTCGACTCCGTCGCTGAGTTCCACGATGTCGCTGACCCGCACCTCGGCGTCGCTGCTCTCGCCGTAGCTCAGCACCCGCCGCCCTGACCGGCGGGCGTAGTCGGCGATCTGACGTGCGCCGGCGTCGTCGGCGCAGGTCAGCAGCAAGCCGTTGTGGTCGATGCGGTCGACGAACTGCTCGAACGCCCGGAAGATCCCGGCCAGGTCACCGTGGTTCTCCAGGTGGTCGGCCTCGACGTTGGTCACGATTGCCGCGGCCGGGCTGGTCAGCAGGAACGACCCGTCGCTCTCGTCGGCCTCGACGATGGCGATCTCGCCCGTGCCGAGATGCGCGTTCTTTCCACTCTCGTAAAGATTTCCGCCGATCGCGAAGGACGGATCGACGCCGCAAGCCTGTGCGGCCACCGTCAGCAACGACGTGGTCGTGGTCTTGCCGTGAGTTCCGGCGATGGCGATGCAGCGGCGGTCCTCCAGCGCGGCGGCGAGCGCGGCGGCCCGTCGCAGCACCGGCATGCCGCTGGCCCGGGCGGCGGCGAACTCGTCGTGCTTCGGCGAGATCGCGGTTGTATAGACGAAGGTGTCGACGTTGGCCAGGTGGTCGACCGAATGACCGATGTGCACAGTGGCACCGACGGCACGCAGCGCGGTGACGGTCAGTGAGTCGCGCGCTTCGCAGCCGCTGACCTCGATGCCGCGGGCGAGCAGGATCCGGGCCAGCGCACTCATACCCGCCCCGGCTATGCCCATGATGTGCACCCGGCCGAGATCGGCCAGCGCCGGGACGACGTCGGTGGCCGCGCTGCGGACCAGCGCCGCCCCTGGGGCACTCCAATCCTCCGGCCGGCCCCCCGCGGCGTCATGGGTGGGGCGGTCGGTGCTCACTGCTGCCTCCATGCGCTGGTGCCTTGGTTGCCTCCGGCGAAGCGGCGGTACTCGGCGATCACGTTGAGTACGTGCCTGGCCAGGACTACGTCCGCGTCGCGTGATCCAGCATGCGCCGCGGCCCGAGACATCGCCGCGAGCTGGTCGTGATCGATGATGCGCGGCACGAGTTGTTCGGCGATCCACGTCGGGCTCAGGTCGTCGTTCTCGACGATCAGTCCCCCGCCGGCCGCCACGATCGGCTCGGCGTTGAGTCGCTGTTCGCCGCCGCGCAGTGGCAACGGCACGTACATCGCGGGCAGCCCTACCGCGGCGAGCTCGGCGCAGGTCATCGCCCCTGAACGGCACAGAACGAAGTCGGCCGCCGCATACGCATACTGCATGTCGTCGACGTAGGGCAGCACCACGTAGGGCGCCGCGCCCGGCACCTGCGCCACGTCGAGCACGTTGCGCGCGCCGATGATGTGCAGCACCTGCACGCCGGCGTCGCGCAGTGCGTCGGCCGCTCCCGACGCCGCCCAGTTGATCATCCGGGCGCCCTGCGATCCACCGGTGACCAGCAGCACCGGACCGTCCGGACGCAGGCCGAAGCGTTCGCGCGCCTCGGCCCGCAGCGCCTGCCGGTCGAGGTTCGCGATCGCCGGACGCAGCGGGATGCCGATCGGCGTCGCATGTTGCAGGTGAACCGCAGCCGACGCGGTGAACACGTGCGTGGTCATCCGTGCCGCGACCCGGTTGGCCACGCCGGGGCGGGCATTGGCTTCGTGGATGACGATCGGGATCTGCCGGCGTTTGGCGGCCAGGTACGCCGGCATCGCGACATAGCCCCCGAAGCCGACCACCGCCTCCGCCCGCACCCGGTCGAGGACCGCGCCGGCCGCGCTGACCGACGCACCCAGCCGCGACGGGACGGCCAGCAGTGCCCGGTTCAACCGGCGCGGCAGCGGGACGGGCGGGATGAGTTCGAGCCGGTACCCGCGGGCCGGTATCAAGGTGGTGTCCAGGCCCCGCTCGGTGCCCAGAGCTGTGATCTCGGCTGTGCCGTCGAGGCGACGCAGGGCGTCGGCGAAGTTCATCGCCGGCTCGATGTGCCCGGCAGAGTGCCCACCGGCGACGACCACCCGGGGCGCGGACGCACTCACCGGGTCCGCCGCGGTGACGCATCGGTGCCGGTCGGGCGCAGCGGCGCAGCGGGGCGGGGCCGCGGTGGCGCGCTGCGGTGCAGCGTGGGTGCGGACGCCGCGCGTGACGCGGGCGCCCGCCCGGCCGTGCGACGTTTCGGTGCGACGTAGGCCTTGGGCACGGGCACCCGCAGCATGCGTTCGAGACGGCTGCGGTTGCCGAGCCGCTCGCCCTTGCGGGCGGCGGCCACCGCCGGAGTCTCATGGCGGGCGAAGGAGACCAGCATCCCAAGCACGAAGAACGACGCCAGTAGAGACGTGCCGCCGGCCGAGATGAACGGCAACGGGATGCCCGTGACGGGCAGCAGGCCGGTGACGTAGCCGATGTTGATGACGGCCTGCCCGCTGAGCCAGACCGTGGCACCGCCCGCGACGACACGCACGAACGGATCGGCATTGCGGCGGGCGATGCGCATGCCGGTGTAGGCGAGCAGGCCGAACAGGCCGAGCACCGCGAGGCAGCCGATCAGGCCGAGTTCCTCACCGATGATCGCGAAGACGTAGTCGGAATTGGCATTGGGCACCCAGCCGTACTTCGACGTGCCCTGGCCGAGGCCGACGCCGAACACACCACCCGAGGCGAGTGCGTACAGCCCTTCCACCGTGTGGAAACCGCTGTTCTTCGCGTCCTTGAACGGGTGCAGGAACGTCGTCAGCCGCTCCAACCGGTAGGGCGCAGCGAAGGCGAGCGCGGTGACCGCGCCCGCGATCAGCACCACGACGCCCAGGAAGTAGCGCAGCGGCATGCCCACCATCCAGAGCAGGCCGAGAAGGATCAGCATGAAGCAGAGTGTCGTGCCGAGATCGGGCTCGAGCATGACGAGCGCGGCGACGAACGCGAAGCCGGGTAGCAACGGCACGAACAGGTGTCTGGCCCGGCGCAGGGTGCCCAGCTGTTGTTTGCGGGCCAGCAGATCGCCGGCCCAGAGCAGGATCGCCACCTTGGCGAACTCCGACGGCTGCACCTGCATAGGGCCGAGATCGATCCAGCGACGGGCGCCGTAGAACACGACGCCGATGCCCGGCACGAGCACGGCGACCAGCGCCACCACGGCGAGCACCAGGCACGGGTAGGCCAGGACACGGTAGGCGCGCGGTGGCATGCGCATCGCGAACCAGAACAGCGGCAGGCCGATGGCGACGAACTCGGCCTCCTTGATCATCTGCGCCCACATCGA
>JBDTXT010000253.1:0-4687 GCA_040006035.1 Pseudonocardiales bacterium
AGCAACGCACCAGCGATCAGCAGCAGCCGGACGGCCTGGCCGCTCACGTCGGTTCCGGTCGATGCGGCCTGAGCTGGCGAGAGGGACGAGGAGAGGGACGAAGAGAGGGACGAGGAGAACAGAACCTGCGTGATCATGATGGCCCCCATCACGTCGAGCACGTTCTCATGAGACGGCCCGACCACCGAGGCTGCACTGAAAGGGGCGGCCCAGATGTGGTCGCCGATGCTGCGCGAACTCACAGCTGCCATCACCGCTAAATCAATTTCAGAAGGTTTCACTGAATTCTGGTGAAATACGTCATATAGGACTGTATAGCGCTGAACGCCTGCGGACACGGCGGAATCGTTGCAGATCAGTGACACAACGGTGACGCGACCATGATCAGTCCGTGACCCTCGACATGCTGCGCGGAAGCTACGGCGATGCGCTGCGAGATGAGTTTTCACGTGTACCTTCAGAGCGTCCACTGAATTCACTGAACATGTCCTGGGCCAGGTCCGGGAGGTGAGGCCATGTCGCCGGCGCCGCAGGCGGAGTTCCGGCTCGCGTCCCGCTTGCGCGATCTGCGCGAGTCCGCGGGGATGCGCCAGCGAGAGCTGGCTCGGGTCATCGGCGTCAGTGTCGCCTCGATCTCGTCCTACGAAAGCCGCACGGCGCCCAAGCCGCCTACGGAAGACCGCATCCGTGCCTACGCGCGAGTGTTCGGTCCGCGGGTCGACGGCGAGCCGGAGGCGGCGTCCAGCTCCGCGATCAGCACGCTGACCGCGGAGCTGACCGAGCTGCGCCAACTGGCGCTGCGCCCGGCCGAGACGGTGCCCGACGTCGGGGCGCTCGGCGGCCGCTTCTGGTACTTCAGCCACGACGGCCAACCGATCACGATCATCAGCAGCCCGATGCCTTTGGAGCGGTTGGAGGGAATCGACTACGCCCGTCCAACTCATCCCAACGCGATCGCGTCGCTGGCCAACGCCGACATCGACTCGGTGGTCGAGCTCTTCGGCCACATCCGGGCCGAGAACCCGCGCGCCGATGTGCACTTCACCACGGCGGATCGAGTGGATGCCGACGACCTCACGGGGCACGTTGTCGTTCTCGGGCCCTCCGGCCCACCCCAGGCGCGGCTGACCAACACCCGCACCGGCTGGTTCACCGAGCGGATGAACCTGCCGGTCCGGGTCGGTCTACCCCCCGGCGGCGACCCTGAGTTCGACGGCTGGTTCGAGGTCAGCGTGGACGCGAACGGGGTACCGGAATACGGCGGCCACCGCGTCGAGACACATCAGCCGCAGTGGCAGGAGGAGGTGGACGCCGAAGGTACGACCCAGCGGGCCTTCGTCGACGGACTGCCGCAGCTCGTCTATGACCTCGCGCTGATCGCACGGCGGCCGAACCCGTTGAACTCGTCGGCCAAGATCACCGTGTGCTTCGGCGTCTTCACGCGCGGGACCTACGGCGCGGTGCGCGCGTTCACCGATGTGGCGCTGCGCCAGGCCAACGAGGCATACGTGCGAGAGCGGTTCACCGACCAGGACGACTTCTGGATGGTCATCCGGGTTCCGGTCTACTCCGAACTCACCGTGACCGCAAACCTGGCGCGTCCCTATAGCCGGATTGTGGAGTGGCCGCCGCCGGAAGGGCCCGGAAGGCCGTCGGGCCCAGCTCAGTCGTGACGACCCCCAGACTTCGGGTCAGCAGCGGATCGCCGTACGAGGGGACTCTCGGGATCTCCCGAGCGATACGCCTCGGCAGTGTGGTAGCGGTCTGAACAGCCGCCATGGATGCGCAGGGTGACGTAACCGGGCAGGCGCGTCAGTGCCTCGAGACGATCCAGGCCGCCTTGGCCGTCGCGGGTGCGGCTCTGGGCGAGATCGAGGCCGACGCGGTGCTGGTGGACGGCTGAGCACGAGCGTGCACACCTCTGCGCACGTGCATGTTAGGATCAGCGCATGCGGACGACGGTCGAGCTGGACGATGACACCGCACAGGCGGTACAGCAGCTGCGCCAAGAGCAAGGACGTGGTGTCAGCGAGGCCGTGAACGAGCTGATCCGGCGCGGTCTGCTCGCGAGACCCCACGCCCACCGATTCGAGCCCCGCACCAGATCTCTCGGGATCCGGATCGACGTCTCGAACGTCGCCGACGCCCTCCACCTCCTCGAGGGCGAGGACGCCCGGTAGTGGTGGTCGACGCCAACGTCCTGCTCTACTCCGTCGACGAGAACAGTCCATTCCATATCGCCGCCCGTGACTGGATGGTCGACGCGCTGAACGGCTCACGGCGGGTGGGCATACCGTGGCAGTCGCTCTGGGCATTCGTCCGGATCGCCACAAACCCGCGCGCCCTGGCCACACCGCTAACCCCCGCTGAAGCCTGGGAGTTCGTCGAGAACTGGCTTGACGCACCGGCCACGTGGGTGCCGGCTCCAGGCCCAGGTCACCGCGACATCCTCAGGTCGCTACTGCTCGACCGGGACCTTCGCGCCGGCTTGGTGCCCGACGCCGTAATGGCCGCGATCTGCATCGAGCACGGCCTCGCGATCGTCAGTGCCGACAGCGACTTCGCACGCTTCCCGGAGGTCACGTGGATCAATCCGGTCCGCCGCTGAAACCTGACGAACATCTGAGTCCGATGGAGGCTGGGGCCCGGCTCAGTTCCGGCTGAGCGCCATCCAGGTGTCGACCACGGTGTCCGGGTTCAGCGACATGGTGTCGATGTGCTGCTCGAGTAGCCACGCCGCGAGGTCGGGATGGTCGGACGGCCCCTGGCCGCAGATGCCGACGTACTTGCCCTGCTTCTTGCACGCGGCGATGGCCAGCGACAGCATGTGCTGCACCGCCGGGTCGCGCTCGTCGAACCCGGCCGCGACCAACCCTGAGTCGCGGTCGAGCCCCAACGTCAGCTGGGTCATGTCGTTGGAGCCGATGGAAAACCCGTCGAAGTACTCGAGGAACTGCTCGGCGATGACCGCGTTCGAGGGCAGCTCGCACATCATGATGACCTGCAGGTCGTTCTCGCCCCGCTTCAGCCCGTACTCGGCGAGCAGCTCGACCACGCCGCGCGCCTCGGTCAGCGTCCGCACGAAGGGGATCATCACCTTGACGTTGGTCAGGCCCATCGTGTCGCGCACGTACTTCAGCGCCTCGGCCTCCATGGCGAAGCAGTCCGCGAAGTCGGGCGACAGATAGCGCGAGGCGCCGCGGTACCCGAGCATCGGGTTCTCCTCGTGCGGCTCGTAGTTCGGCCCGCCGACCAGGTTGGCGTACTCGTTGGACTTGAAGTCCGACATCCGTACGATCACCGGCTTGGGGTGGAACGCCGCCGCGATGGTGCCGACGCCTTCGGCGACGCGCTGCACGAAGAACTCCCGCGGCCCGGGGTATGCGGCGACGGCCTCGTCGATCTTGCGGGCCAGCCCGGGGTCCAGGCCGTCGTCTCCGGTGAGCTTTCCGGCGGCATGGTCGAGCAGGGCCTTGGGGTGGATGCCGATCTGCCGGTTGATGATGAACTCCAGCCGAGCCAGGCCGACCCCCTGGTTGGGCAGCATCGAAAACGCGAACGCTTGGTCCGGGGTGCCGACGTTCATCATGATGCCCACGTCGATGTCCGGCATCGCGCCGAGGTTGGTCTCCTCGACCTGGATGTCAAGGAGACCCTCGTAGACGAACCCGGTGTCGCCCTCCGCGCACGAGACGGTCACCTCACGTCCGTCGGCCAGCTCGCGGGTCGCCGACCCGGTCCCCACCACCGCCGGGATACCGAGCTCGCGGGCGATGATCGCGGCGTGGCAGGTCCGACCGCCGCGGTTGGTCACGATCGCGCTGGCCCGCTTCATGATCGGCTCCCAGTCCGGGTCCGTCATGTCCGCGACCAGCACCTCGCCCTCGCCGAACTCCCGCATCTGGTCCGCGGACTTCAGGATCCGCACCGCACCGGCGCCAGCCTTTTGCCCGATCGCCCGGCCCTCGACCAGGACCTGCCGCTCACCCGCCTTGCCCACCACCCGGTACCGCTGCAGGCTCGCCCCGCTCCGGCGGGACTGAACCGTCTCCGGCCGCGCCTGCAGGATGTAGAGCTGCCCGTCGACGCCGTCCTTGCCCCACTCGATGTCCATCGGCCGGCCGTAGTGCGCCTCGATCGACACCGCCAGCCGGGCCAGCTCCTCGACCTCGTCGTCGGTCAGCGAGAACTTCACCCGCTCGGCCGCGTCCACGTCGACGAACTCCGTCGTCTTCCCCACGTTCGGGTCGTCGGTGAAGATCATCTTGGTGGCCTTGCTACCGACCCCCCGCTTCAGCACCGCCGGCGTCCCCGCCGCCAGACCCGGCTTCCACACGTACCACTCGTCCGGGTTCACCGCGCCCTGCACAACCGCCTCGCCCAGCCCGTACGACGCGGTCACGAACACCGCGTCGGTGAACCCCGACTCGGTGTCCATCGTGAACATCACCCCCGACGCGCCGATGTCCGAGCGCACCATCCGCTGCACCCCCGCCGACAACGCCACGTCGTCGTGGGCGAACCCGTGATGCACCCGGTACGCGATCGCCCGGTCGTTGTACAACGACGCGAACACCTCGTGGATCGCCGTCAGCACCGCCTCGACCCCACGGATGTTCAGGAACGTCTCCTGCTGCCCCGCGAACGACGCGTCCGGCAGGTCCTCCGCCGTCGCCGACGACCGCAC
>JBDTXT010000254.1:0-4655 GCA_040006035.1 Pseudonocardiales bacterium
TGCCGGGCGTGGTCCGCGTGCTCACCGCCGACGACGTGCCCGGGGTCAACGACGCGGGGGTCAAGCACGACGAGCCGCTGTTCCCCGACCAGGTGCGCTACTACGGCCACGCGGTGTCCTGGGTGCTCGGCGAGACTCTGGAGGCCGCCCGGCTGGGCGCCGCCGCGGTGACCGTCCAGGTCAACCCGGAGCCCGCCCTCGTCAACGTCAAGGAGGCCATCGCCGCCCACGAGTTCCAGGGCGCACAGCCGACGGTCGAGCGCGGCGACGTGGCCGCCGGCATCGAGGGATCGTCCCACGTGTTCAGCGGCGAGCTCGAGTTCGCGGGCCAGGAGCACTTCTACCTCGAAACCCATTGTGCCCTCGCGCACGTCGACGAGGGCGGCCAGGTTTTCGTTCAGAGCAGCACGCAGCACCCCTCGGAGACCCAGGAGATCATCGCCCACGTGCTGGGGCTGCGCAGTTCCGAGGTGACCGTGCAGTGCCTGCGGATGGGTGGGGCGTTCGGCGGCAAGGAGATGCAGCCGCACGGGCTCGCGGCCGTCGCGGCCCTCGGCGCCACCCTTACCGGTCGCCCGGTGAGGCTGCGCCTCAACCGCACCCAGGACCTCACCATGACCGGCAAGCGGCACGGCTTCCACGCCCAGTGGCGAGTCGGCTTCGATGACGAGGGCGTCATCCAGGCCCTGGAGGCGACCCTGACCGCCGACGGTGGCTGGAGCCTGGACCTGTCCGAGCCGGTGCTTGCCCGGGCGCTGTGCCACATCGACAACGCCTACTGGATCCCCCACATCAGGGTCAACGGCCGGATCGCGCGGACCAACAAGACCTCGCAGACCGCGTTCCGCGGCTTCGGGGGTCCGCAGGGGATGATCGTGATCGAGGACATCCTGGGCCGGTGTGCGCCGCTGCTCGGGCCGAGTGCGGATGACCTGCGCCGGCGCAACTTCTACAAGCATGGCGACACGACGCCGTACGGCCAGCTGGTGCGTCACCCCGAGCGCATCGTCACGGCATGGGAGCAGGTGCTCGAGACCGGTGAGATCGCTCGCCGGCGTGCCGAGATCGAGCGCTTCAACGCCGCGCACGAGCATGTCAAGCGGGCGATCGGCATCACCCCTGTCAAGTTCGGGATCTCGTTCAACCTGACGGCCTTCAACCAGGCCGGGGCGTTGGTGCACGTCTACAAGGACGGCTCGGTGCTCATCAACCATGGCGGCACCGAGATGGGCCAAGGGCTGCACACCAAGATGCTCCAGGTCGCCGCGACGACGCTCGGCGTGCCGCTGTCGAAGGTGCGGCTAGCACCGACCCGCACCGACAAGGTACCCAACACCTCAGCCACGGCGGCCTCATCGGGGACGGACCTCAATGGTGGGGCGGTCAAGAACGCCTGCGAACAGATCCGAGCCCGACTCGAGCAGGTCGCCGCGGGCGGCCTGGGCGTGGCCCCGGCCGACGTGCGCTTCGTGGACGGGGAGGCCCGGGCGATCGGCAAGGAAAGCGCCCAGATCTCGTGGGAGGAAGTGGTGCGCACGGCGTACTTCCAACGGGTCCAGCTCTTCGCGGCCGGCTACTACCGTACCGAGGGCCTGCACTGGGACTCCACAGTGATGCGCGGATCGCCGTTCAAGTACTTCACCTACGGCGTCGCGGCCACCGAGGTCGAGGTGGACGGCTTTACCGGCGCCTACACCACGCGGCGCGTCGACATTGTGCACGACGTCGGCGACAGCCTCTCGCCGTTGGTCGACATCGGCCAGATCGAGGGCGGCTTCGTGCAGGGCGCCGGATGGCTGACGCTGGAGGATCTGCGCTGGGACGAGAGCGACGGCCCCACGCGCGGCCGGCTCTCGACGCAGGCGGCCAGCACCTACAAGCTGCCCAGCCTGTCTGAGATGCCCCTGGACTTCCGGGTGACGCTGCTGGAGCAGGCGCACGAGGAGGGCGCGGTCTACGGATCCAAGGCTGTCGGGGAGCCCCCGCTGATGCTGGCGTTCTCGGTCCGGGAGGCCCTGCGTCAGGCAGCGGCTGCGTTCGGACCGCCGGGCACCAGTGTGGACCTGGCGTCGCCTGCGACCCCAGAGGCGGTCTGGTGGGCCTTGACCGAGGCCCGGGCCGGACACGACGAGGGTCATCTGGTCGAGGGCAAGCCCGGGGCGAGACCCGACCAGCCGGACCCGGATGCTCCGGTGCGGCTGCCTGAGTCCGAGGCCGCGCAGGTCGTCCTGCCGCACCTGGTCACCGAAGGCTAGGGGCCCCTCGATGCAGTGGCTGGCCGCCGTCGAGCACTTGCGGTCCCAGCGCGAGCCGGGTGTCCTGGTGACCCTCGCCGTGGTGCGTGGGCACTCGCCTCGCGCGGCCGGGGCAAAGATGGTCGTGGGGCGGCACGGCACCTGGGGCTCGATCGGCGGCGGCAATCTCGAGGCGACCGCGGTGGACCGGGCCCGAGAACTGCTGGGACACCTCGAGACGGGCCCCTCGATGTTCGTGGCGGATCTCTCCGACAGGGTGCCGGTCACCCATGGCGTGCAGTGCTGCGGTGGTGAGGTGACAGTGCTGCTGGAACCGCTGGCGGTGCGGCCCTCGGTCGCGATCTTCGGGATGGGGCACGTCGGGCTGGAGCTGGCGCGGATCCTGGCCCGGCACGACCTCGACCTGCACCTGGTCGACTCCCGGCCCGAGCAGCTCACCGACCAGGCGATGGGTGCGCTGGCCGACGCCGACGCCAGCGTGCACCGACACCATGTCCCGGTGCTCCCCGAACTTGTCCTGGCCGAGCTGCCCGCCGGGACGCATGTCTTGGTGATGACCCACGACCACGCCGAGGACGCCGCATTGTGCGACGCCGCGCTGCGGACCGGACACCTCGGCTCGATCGGCCTGATCGGGTCCCGCGCCAAGTGGGCCCGGTTCCGCCAGAAGCTCGCCAACGAGGGCCATGACCCGTCAGCGATCGCCCGCATCACCACGCCGATCGGTCTGCCCGAGCTGCAGGGCAAGGATCCGGCCACCATCGCGCTCGGCGTCGCGGCGTCCCTCCTGGAGTTGTTCGAGCGGGAGGCCGCCCACCTGCGGCCGCCCACGTCCGGGACAGTCCGGTGACCCTCTTCCGCGGCACCTTCCTGGATACGCCGGTCAGCCCGTTCGTCGGCGGCACCCTTCGCTCGGAGTCCGACGGCGGGGTCTGTGTGCGCGACGGGGTGATCGTCGAGAGGGGTGCCTTCGACGCGGTCCGAGCGCACTGCCCCGACGACGAGGTCGTGGACCTGAGCGGAGGTCTGGTGCTGCCGGGGTTCGTCGACACGCACGTGCACTTCCCTCAGGTGCGGATGATCGGCGCCCTGGGCATGCCCCTCCTGGACTGGCTCGAGCGCAGCGCGCTGCCGGAGGAAGCCCGCCTGGTCGACGACGACTACGCCCGTGCCGTCGCCGGAGAGTTCCTCGGCGGGCTGTCCGCGGCCGGCACCACCACGGCCCTGGTCTTCGGCGCTCACTTCGCCTCGGCGGTGGACATCCTCTTCGCCGAGGCCGCGGAGCGGGGACTGCGGATCACCAGCGGGATCGTGGTGAGCGACCGAATCCTGCGCCCGGACCTGCTCACCACGCCACAGGCGGCGTACGACGAGGGACGGGCGCTGGCCGAGCGGTGGCACGGTGTCGGACGCACGCGCTATGCCGTGATCCCGCGCTTTTCGCTCTCCTGCAGCGAGGCCCTGCTCGACTCCTGCGCCGCTCTGCTCGGCGACATCGAGGACGCGTGGTTCACCTCGCACGTCAACGAGAACGTCGCCGAGATCGCTACCGTCGGCCAGCTCTTCAAGGGTTGCGAGGACTATCTGGCGACCTACCACCGGCACGGTCTGGTCGTCGGCCGCAGCGTCTATGCGCACAACGTGCACGCGACGCGCGGCGAGCTCGAGGTCCTCGCCGCCATGGGGGCCAGCGTTGCGCACTGCCCGACCAGCAACTCCGCCCTAGGCAGCGGGCTGTTCCCGCTCCGCGAGCACGTCCAGCACGGGGTTCGGGTAGCCCTCGGCTCGGATGTCGGTGCCGGCACTGGGTTCTCGTTGCTCAAGGAGGGGTTGCAGGCCTACTTCGTCCAGCAGCTGCTCGGTGACGCGGGGCTGCCACTCACGCCCGCGCACCTGCTCCATCTTGCGACCGCCGCCGGCGCCGAGGCGCTCGGGCTGGCCGACCAGGTCGGCGACTTCGAGACGGGCAAGCAGTTCGACGCGATCTGGTTGCGAGCCGCGGCGGGCTCCACGCTGGGCGTAGGGCTCCTGCACGCCGAGGGGCCGGACCAGTCGCTGGCCAAGGCCTTCGCGCTGGGCACCCCCGCCGACGTGGCCTCGGTTTGGGTGGGCGGGCGCGAGCTTTCCACAGCCCTGGCACCAGCGGCCCGCTAAACTTCCGTCATGCGGAAATCAACAATCGAAGGCACGGTCCCCCGATGACCCTCGACACCAAGGAAACCGCCCAGCGCGGCACTGGCGGAGTGCAGTCCCTTGGCCGGGCCTTCGCGATCCTCGAGGTGATGGCCGATGCCGGCGGCATCATCGGCCTCTCCGAGCTGGCCGAGCGGGCCGACCTGCCACTCGCGACGATCCACCGCCTCGTGCGCACGCTCGTCGACCTGGGCTACGTGCGACAGG
>JBDTXT010000255.1:0-4647 GCA_040006035.1 Pseudonocardiales bacterium
TCGCCGTCGCCGAGCGGGGTGTACAGGCCCTGACGCACGGCGCCGATGTAGCTGGCCTGGCCGGCCGCCACTGTCGCCGCGACGGTCTCGTTCACGTCTTTGAGGTGGACGTGGGCGATCCGGTCGGCGGCTACCGACAGCAGGTCCAAGGGCTGCATGCCGCCGATGAGCAGGTGGCCGGTGTCGAGGCACAGCAAGACATCGCTGGACTCGAGCAGCCGCAGCACCGCCACGCTGTCCTCGATCGCGGTGCCGACGTGTGGGTGCAGGGTCGGGGTCATGTCGTGCTCGCGGACCACTTGCTGGAGTCGGTCGAGGTTGGCAAGCAGGATCGTCCACTCCTCGTCGTTGAGCGGAACCTTGTAGTCGTAACTTCCGTCAGCCGAGCGGGCGGCCAGGACGACCACCTCCGAGCCACCGGCGGCGAGGGTGGCGATGGCCTCGGTCGCTTCGCCCAGGTCGAGCGCGGCGTCGATGTGCATGGGCACCGGCAGGAAGCCCCCGATCAGGTGCATGTCGTAGCGGTCGAGCTCGTCGCGGACGTCCTTTGGCTGGGCGCCCAGGTAGCCGGTCGGGCCGAGCTCGGTGGTGCGCAGGCCCAGCTCGCGCATCTCGCCGAGCACGCGGTCGGGTTTCATCTCGTGACCCCAGCCGGGCGCCTCGCACACTCCCCACGAGATGGGCGCTGCTGCGGTGCGGTCGATGATCGGGCTGCTGGTCATCTGGCTGCCAATCCCTGAACCATGCCGTCCACCCTAGAAGGTCGTGCTGCCTGCGAGAGCTCGCAGGGCGGCGGGGAAGATCTCGGCCGGCGGGGTGACCAGGCCCGCCCCCACCTGGCCGGTGCCGGCCACCTTGCCCGCCATACCGGTGTTGATCTGCGGCAGGATCCCGGTTCGCACCACCTTCGTAACGTCGATGCCCAGCGGCGTGCCGCGGAAGTCGAGCACCGGCACCGCGAACATGTCGTGCTCGCTCAGGGTGATCTCGTACATCCGCCTGGTGTTGGCCAGCGCGTCGGCGACACTGCCACCGACGAAGCGCACGATTGCGGGCGCGGCCGCCATGGCGAAGCCACCCAGGCCTGCTGTCTCGGTGATCGCCGAGTCGCCGATGTCGGGATTGGCATCCTCAGGCCCGTACTCGCCCAGGAAGAGACCCTCCGGTGTGAGCGCCGGTCCGGTGAACCACTCGTTTCCGGTGCCGGATACCTGGAGGCCGAAGTCGGTGCCGTTGCGGGCCATGGCCACGACCATCGTCGAGCCCGGGATGTCACGGGCGGCGTCGAGCGCCAGTTTGCAGGCCGGCATACCCACGTTCAGGAAGAAGTGGTCGTTGCCGCCGACGAAGCGCGCTGCCTCGGCGATGTCACTCGACGGGAAATCGGTGTTGATCATCGCCGGCACCAGTTCACGCAGCAACATCAGCGTGCCGGCCCGGTTGCGGTTATGCCCCTCGTCGCCCATCTGCACCATCTGGGCGAGGATCGCGGTGATGTCGACGGATCCTTGCGCGCGCACCGCGGCCTGCAGTACCGGACCGAGCACCGCCGACATCCAGCGCAGCCGGGTGATCACCTCGGGGGAGTAGGCCCCGTAGCGCAGCACCTTGCCCAGCCCCTCGTTCAGCGAGCAGTAGGTGCGGCGGCCGGTGGCCGGATCCTCGAGCACGAACACCCACATCGACGGCGACGTAACGCCGGCCATCGGTCCCACCGCGTGGTGGTGATGGCAGGAATCGAGCGTGATCTCGCCGCGCTCGACCAGCGCGGCGGTCTGGTCGGGGTCCTCGACCAGGCCCTCGAACACGGCCGCGCCCATGAGTGCGCCGCGCAGGGGGCCCGATGCCCGCGCCCAGTCGATCGGCGGACCGGCGTGCAGGATGTCGCGCGGTCCGAGCCCCAACGCATCGCGGGCCGGGACGACGTCGACGAGCATCGCCCGCGCGGCCTGCACCCGACGCACGGCTTCGGCGTTGGCCGCCGTGCGGCGCGGGTCAGCCATGACGGCGGCCAGGTCGGTCTCGGTGCCCGGCATCGGCGGCAGCCAGTCCACCCGGATAACGCGCGCGGCCTGCAACTGCGCCGCGTCGGCGAACAGGTCGACGCCCGCGGTGATGAGTTCGACGTCGCGATTGAGAAGGTCGGTCATCGGGCTGCCTCGATCAGGTCGCAGGCGAAGCGTGCGGCCTGGGCGTTGGACGTGAACACGTGCGCCCCGGCGAGTTGGAGTGCCCCGGCCTGTTCAGTGAGCTCCTGTGGGTCTGCCTTGGCGCCGAGGATCGATACCACCACGGCGACGTCGTCGCCCATGGCGGCGATGGCGGGAGCGAGCTCACCGGCCGGATCAGGGTGCGCACCGTGCCCGAGCACGACATCGAGCAGGATCACCGACGTGGCCGGGTCCTGTGCCTCGGCCGCGAGGCGCTCCAGTCGCAGGGTCTGGTCGATCATCGGGTGCGGCCGGCCGGCGGTGAGTTCGTCATCGCCGAAGTCGATCATGGTGTGTCCAGCGGCCGGCTTCTTGGCGTCGACGCGCCACTCCGGGCGCAGCGGGATATTGGAGCCGATCGGGCCGAGCCGTTGCGACGCGATAACCATCGCCTCGTCGCACAGCGTGCCTCCGGCGAACAGGCCGCGCAGCGAACCCGACCTGGGCTGGTCGGGACGCCCGGCCCAGGTGGGCCAGGTCGGGACGTCTGCCCCGAGCGCGGTAAGCGCCTGCTCGGCGGCCGCGGTGAGATCCGGCTGCCCCGCCCCGATCAACGCGAAATGCACCGGTGTACGCAGCGTCTGGGCGTAAGCGCGGACGTCGGCAGCCACGTCGTCGGCCGGCGGCTTGGACACGACGATGATGAGTTCGGTCGCCGGGTCGTCGTCGAGCGCGGCCAGTGCGGCTCGGGTCGAGCGGCCGGCCACGGCGGCGGACAGGTCGCGGCCGCCGACGCCGAGTGCGGCGGTGATCCCGACGCCGGCCGCGTCGAGCAGGCACAGGATCTGTTGCGCACCGGTGCCGGAGGCGGCGACCATGCCCACCGGGCCGGGATCGAGCGTGTGCGAGAAGCCGAGGCCGATCCCGCCGACCACCGCGGTGCCGCAATCCGGGCCGAGCACGAGCAGCCCACGCTCCGCGGCGACGTCCTTGAGCCGGATCTCCTGCTCGACGGAGACGTTGTCAGAGAAGATCATCACGTCGCAGCCGGCGTCCAGCGCGTCCATCGCTTCGGTGAACGCATGCTGGCCGGGCACCGAGATCAGGGCCAGCGCCGGTCCCGTCGCGCGCGCGGCCGCCGACACGGTGCGCGGCGGCAGTTCGGCGAACGATCCCGACGGATTGGGCCGAGCCGCAAGCGCCTCGGCCACCACGGCAAGACCCGCCGCCATCGCCGCATCGTCCTGCGCACGGAGCGCGACGATCAGGTCGTTGGGGCCGGCCGTCGCGGGCCGGGCGAAGCGCATCCCGTCGAGCAGGTCGAGGTTGAGTTCGCTGCCCATCGCCACCAGCGCCGCATCGACCCCCGCGGTCGATGCGACGCGGCGGCTGACCTGCATGAGCGTCACCGAGTCTGCGTACGCGCCGCTGCGCGCCTCGACGTGTTCGACGCTCACCTGACTGCTCCGGCGACGACGGGCAGCGCCGCGGCCGTGAGCAGTCCCGTGGCCAGTGCGGCGCCCGACGTGTGCCCGACGGCGAGCAGTCGGTCGATAGCGCCGTCGAGCGGCGTGCAGCGCCCGGCCAGGGCCGCCACGGCGGCGGCGACCTGCGCGATGCACTCGCCCCGCATCGCGTGCCGAAGCAGTTGGGCCGACAACGCGGTCGTCGCGTTGCCGGCCAGTTCGGCCACCGCTACGGCGGCGCCGGAAACCGGCCGGCCGAAGACGCGGGCGCCGAGCAGGTAACCCGCCACCACGTCGTCGCCGCTCGGCGTGAGGCCGGGACCGCGACCGAGCAGCGCCGCGACGGCGGCGAACTGTGCCTCGGGGTCAGCTCCGGCGCGCGCCAATTGCGCGACCAAGGTGGTCTCGATACCGATGTCGTGCGTGGCCACGGCGGCGCGCAGTTGGTCCAGCGCCGCCGGCCATGGCGCGGCGCCGACCGTGATCACTGGTGGCGCCCACGCGCGGGCTGCCGCGACCGTGACGACGCCGCTCGGCCCGCACCACTGCACCCGTCGGGCGCCCACCGATGCGGGCGCGGCCAGCCGCCGGTCAGGCTCCGGGGCGAGGTCGATGAGCGGCAACTCGGCGGCGGTACTGGCCAGCACTAGCGAGCAGGGCAGCCGGGCCGCATCGTGCGTGAGGATCGCCAGGACGGTGCCGGTCCGAGTGATGAGGTACAGCGCGGACGGGCTCGCGCCGAGCCATTCCACGGGCTGGACAGGCCCGGTGAGGACGGTCCGGAGGGCGGTACTGAACGCGGCCGGAACCCTCATGATCTGTGCACGCTAGCTGCGCCGCGTACCGTCGCCCCATGGAAAGTCTTGCCAACGTTCCCGGGGCACAGGCACGGGATCTGCCAGCGGGCAGTGGCTACGTGCTCAGCGTCCGTGACCTCATGACGCTGCCCAGCATGGCCGGCTCAGAACTGGTCGCCGGAGCGGGCGGCCTGGACGAGATCGTGCGCTGGGTGAACGTCATGGAGGTGCCCG
>JBDTXT010000256.1:0-4642 GCA_040006035.1 Pseudonocardiales bacterium
CACCGGCTATCACGCGGCGGTCGCCGCCGAGTCGCTCGGTTATGCCATCAACGCGCTGATCGGCGTCTTCATCACCGACAACGCCGACAGCGACGACCTCACCAAGGCATTCGCCGCACTGCCGGCAGTCGAGCACTGCTGGTTCGTCGCCGGCGAGGAGACGTTCGTCATCAAGGTCCGGGTTCCCGACGTCGCGGGCCTGGAACGCGCGATCCAGACGGTGAATGCCATCAAGGGCGTGGCCCGCACCCGTACCACCGTGGTCCTGTCGACGAAGTTCGAGGACCGCGTCCAGGCGCTCGACCTCGCGGGCAGCTAAGCCACCCCCGGGCGAGCTAGCGGCGCGCGGCCAACACGTACACCGACTCCTCGCACGGCCGCCCGCCGGTGGAGTAGCGCGCCGCGAGCTCGCGCGAGCGCACCAGGTCGAGCACGTCGAACCCGTGGACGGCCAGCAGGCCCGACACGTCTGCCGGAGCCACCCCGAACGTGACCGGCTCGCCGATCAGCGCGATGGCCCGCGCCCCGAGCCGCCGTACCTGCGTCCGCGGACCCAGGCCGGGCAGCCGGTGCCAGAAGTCCACCGCGAGCGTCGAACCGGGTCCGCAGATCTCGCCGAGGGTGTCGAGCGTGTCGGCCACCGCGACTGAGCTGAGGTACATGCTCACGCCTTCCCAGACCACGAACGTCTGCGCGCCGCTCACGAATGCGCTGGCGGCCAGCCGCTCGGCCAACGAGTCGGCGCGGAAATTGATCTCGACGCGCTCGACGCGGTTGCCGGCGAAGCGCGCTGGCTGCGCGGCGACGATCGCGGCCTTGCGTCGCGACAGCGGCGCCAGGTCGACCTCGAAGACGCGACGCCCGGCCAACTCGTCGGCAAAGCGGTAGGCCCGGCTGTCGTAGCCGGCGCCGAGGATCAGTACTTGTGCGGTGTGGGGGTCGGCGAGCGCAGCACCCAGGTGCTCGTCGATGAAGCGGTGCCGGCACAGCGCGAATGCCGACACCCCGGCCAGTGGGTGGCGTTCGGCGACGCGCACCAGCGGGCTACCCAGGCGCAGTGGAGCGAGCAGCCCGCGGCTGGTCGCGCTCAGAAACAGCGGGGCGTACTCGTCGGTGACGATGCGGTGTCCCGGCGGCCGCTGCAGTTCGAACGCCCGCCCCAGCGTCGTCCACTGCGCGGTTGAGCTGGGCCGCTCGGTCGTGTGCAGGTCAGCCGGCAGGAACGGGATGCGCACCGGCTAGGACGGCTCGGTCGGTGCCAGGGTGGCCAGCCATGCGGTGGCACGGGCCGGCGTGACGTCGCCGCCGATCTTGTCGGCGGCAGCACGGCCCACTGCCGCCGCGCAGAGCACCCGATCGATCACCTCATCGACGTCGCCCCACGGCAGGTATGGCTTGGTGATCATCAGCGCCGCGATGCCATGGGCGGCTGCCCACAGTTCGAGCGTGATCGGCAGCGGATCTCCTTCGGCGAAAATCCCTGCGTCCATGCACTGCTTCACGGTCTCGTTGAAATGCTCGAACGCCGACGTCGCGAGAACCTCGTCGACATTCGGCCGCGGACAGGGGTCCATCGCGGCGATCCGATAGTGCTCCGGATGGCTGATCGCGAACTTCACGTACGCCATCCCGAAGGCGCGCATCCGCTCCATCGGTTCGGTGAACTCGTCGGCAGCACTCAGCATCGCTGCGTCCAACTCGGTGAACACGTCAGCGACAACCGCGCTGAGCAGGTCGTCCTTGTCGGCGAAATGGAGGTAGATCGACGGGGCGGTGACACCTACCGCGTTGGCCACCGCGCGGATCGACACCGCATCGGCACTTGCCGACTTGGCCAGCAAGGACTTCGCCGCAGCGACGATCTCGGCCCGCAGGTCTTCACCGCTGCCGCGCTGTGCTCGGCGGCGCTTGGGCACGGTGGTCGTCATGCAACTCCAATGGGTTCACGGTGCACTGCCGGCTGAACGGGGGACGGCCCCTCGTTCAGGCCGAAGCGGGCGTGCAGCTTGGCCAACGGTCGCGGGGCCCACCAGTTCCACTTGCCGGCGAGCTTCATGAACGCCGGCACCAGTATCCCTCGCACGATCGTGGCGTCCATGATTACCGCGAGGGTAAGCCCGGCGCCGAACAGCATCATGAAGGACACACTCGAGCCCGCGATCGCGGCGAAGACGATGGACATCAGCAGTGCGGCGGCGGTGACGATGCGGCCGGTGCGGCCCAGGCCGACGGCCACCGCGTGCTCGTTGTCGGCGGCGGTCTGCGGCGACTCGAGCCACGCCTCGCGGATGCGGGAGAGCAGGAACACCTCGTAGTCCATCGACAGGCCGAAGGCTAGGCAGAACATGAGCGGCGGCATGGTGGGGACGAGGTAGCCCGTGGTGGTCAGCTCGGGGAAAAGCCAGCCGAGGTGACCCTCCTGGAACACCCACACCATCGCGCCGAACGTCGCCGACAGAGACAGCGTGTTCAGCACGAGCGCCTTGATCGGCAGTACGATGCTGCCCGTGAACAGGAACAGCACGATGAACGTGGCCAGCGCGATTAGCCCAATCGCATAAGGCATTGCGGCCGCGAGTGCCTGCAGGCTGTCATTGTTGATCGCCGTCTGCCCGGTGAACTGAATGCCCCACGGGGCGCGGATGTCCTGCACCGCGGCCAGCGCCTGCTTGCCTGACTCGCCCTGGGCGTCGGTGTTCGTCGCGACGCTGAAATACGTCGTCTTGCCCGAGATCATCGGCGCGCCACTGGCCGGGGCCACCTCGCGCCCAGCGGCGAACGTGCCGGCCGACGAGCCTACCGATGTCACGTTGGGCACCTTCGACAGTGCGGCGGCGTAGGCGGCGACCTCGCCCGGTGCACCGGAGATGTCGCGTGCCACCACGGTGATCGTGGACGCTGCGTTGGACGAGAACTGGCTGCGCAGGCTGTCGCCCACCTGGTGAGCCGGCGCGGATTGCGGCAGCACCCGGTCGTCGGGGTAGCCGAAGCTGGCGTGCAGGAACGGCAGGCCGAGCGCCACAAGGACCGCAGTCACCAGCAGCCCTACGGGCAGCGCGCGGCGCATGACCAGCGTCGCGAAGCGGTACCAGAAGCCCTGTTCGACGGTCCTGGGCGCCGGCGTGGGTCGGCGCAGCACGTTGCGCACGAAGACCCGCAGATCGAGGGCGTCGACGCGTGGCCCGAGGATCGTCAGCATGGCGGGGAGCAGGATCAGCGCGGCCAGCGTGGCCAGGCCGACCACGGCGATCCCGGCGTAGGCGAACGAGCGCAAGAAATACACGGGGAACACCATCAGTGCCGCCAGGGCCAGACCGACGGTGAGCGCAGAGAACAGCACGGTACGCCCGGCCGTCTGCATGGTGCGGCGCACCGCATCTTCCGGTGCGGAGCCGTTGCGCACCTCCTCGCGGTAGCGGCTGACGATGAACAGGCTGTAGTCGATGGCGAGGGCAAGGCCCAGCGCGGTCGTCATGTTGAGTGCGTAGATCGAGACGTCGGTGGCCATCGACAGGCCGCGCAAGATGGCCATCGTCCCGATGATCGACGACAGGCCGACGGCCAACGGCAGCAGCGCTGCCACAAAGCTGCCGAACACCCAGGTCAGCGCCACGATCGTCAGTGGGATGGCGATCATCTCGGAGAGCTTGAGGTCGGCGGCGATCTTGTCGTTGACCTGCTTGTAGGTGCTCATGATCCCGCCAGCCGTGACCGTGACGCCGTCATGGGTGCCGACGAGTGATTTGGTCATGTCGGCGGCGCGGATGGGCGCGGTGTTGTCGTTGCCCTCGACGCGGGCCACCACCAGGGCGGACTTGCCATCGGCACTGCGCAAGCCGACCGCCTCGCGCCGTGGCACGGTCCAGTAGGAGACGACCTGGCTGGCGTACTTCTCGTGTTGCAGGGCCTGCACGATCGAGCGGCCCTCGGTGCGTGCGGCTGCACTGTCGCTGCCGGCCGGCGTGCTGAGTTCGAGGATCAGGTTGGCGTCGCCGGCGTTGAACTTCGACTGCAGCAGGTCGTCGGCCTTGCTGGAGGCCGAGCCCGGGTCACGGAATCCGCCGCCGGACAGGTGGGCCGCGACGGGCGCGCCGAAGATGACCGCGAGCACGAGCAAGAAACCGGCTGCGATGAGGACGCGGCGCGGGGCCCGGATTCCGAGGTTGGCGAGGCGGGTCAGCATAGTGGTCTCCAGCGGGCGGCGGGGAGGGTTAGTGGCGCTAACTTAGCGACGGTAACTTAGCGTTGTCAAGCTCGACGCCCTTCGCAACTTGCTGCCACCGGATGTGACCGGACGGCCACTGATCACCCATCACCCGACAAACCGGGCGGCCCTCGAGCATGGCCGCCGGGCGAGCTTGACCGCCGGACCCACCGCTGGCGACCAGCTGGGTTCGGCTCACCGCGGCCCGTACCCTTGTCGGCATGGCGCTGACCGAATCCCGCAAGGCTGAGCTGACCGAGAAAATCGCCGCCCGCGAGCGCCTCAACCGCACCGACGGTGAGGACCTCTACGAAAGCGACGACCTGGCCTGGCTGGGCGGCCTCGCGCACGGCGTGCGCACCGAGAAGAACGGAACCTCGACCTTCTTCAACGTCAACCGGCACCTCAACCTGACCAACGTCTGCACCGCGTCGTGCG
>JBDTXT010000257.1:0-4615 GCA_040006035.1 Pseudonocardiales bacterium
CCTCTTCTTCGAATGGTCACGCAGTGTCGAGGACCCCCACGAGTACGTCCTGGTCGAGGCTTTCCGCGACGGCGCTGCAGGAGCGGCGCATGTGGGCTCGGATCATTTCAAGGCCGCCATGACAACGTTGCCGGAGGCGATCGCCGCGACGCCGCAGATCATCAACGTCGAAGCACCGGTCGAGGGATGGGGCCCCATGGCGGAGTTGGCCCCGCGAAGCTAGCCGTTCGGTGGCTTGAGCTCGCCGGAGTGCAGAGGTTCTCGGCCGGCCGGCTGCGTCGGACGCGGAGTCAACGGCTCGACGCGATGCACCGGCAGCACGACGGGCTCACCCGCGCGCAGCGTGAACGGCTCGCCACAATGCAGCAGTTTGACGGAGGAATCGCCGTCGTCAAGCGTGTAGGTCACCTCGTCACCGGCGACGGTGACCCTGATCCGGGTATCGCGCCAGTGCACGCCGAACGAGACGCGGGTCCACAGCGGGGCGAGTTGCGGATGGAATGACAGCTGGCCGCCGTGATCGCGCATTCCGCCGAACCCGGCGACGATCGCCAGCCAGGTCCCGGCCAGCGACGCGATGTGCAGTCCGTCGCGCGTGTTGTGCGCCAGATCGTGCAGGTCGACGAACGCGGCCTCGGCCAGGTAGTCCGCCGCGAGTTCGAGATGACCCACCTCGGCTCCCACCACTGCCTGGGTGCAGGCCGACAGGGACGAGTCGCGGGTGGTCAGGGCCTCGTAGTAGTGATATGCACGGGCCTTCTCCTCCGGCGTGAACTGATCACCGCACCAGTGCATCGCCAGGATCAGATCGGCCTGCTTGATCACCTGCTTGCGATAGATGTGGAAATACGGTGCGTGCAGCAACAACGGGTAGCCACCCGTGCTGGCGCTCTGCTCGAAGTCCCACACCTCGTGATCGGTGAAGTCGACATCCTGCTTGTGCACCTGACGGATGTCGTCATACGGCACCGCGACCGAGGCAGCGGCCTTGACCCAGGCGCTCATCTCCTCCTCGGTCACGCCCATGGCGGCCGCCTCGTCCGGCCAGCGCAACGCGGCGTCGGCCGCGCCCTGCAGATTCAGGCGAGCCATCAGGTTCGTGTAGATGTTGTCGTCGACGATCGCGCTGTACTCGTCCGGGCCGGTGACGCCGTCGATGTGGAAGTGACCGTCAACGTCGTCGTGGAACCCCAGGGAGATCCACAGCCGGGCGGTCTCGACCAGTAGCGCAAGAGCGAAGTCGCGCTCGAACGGTGCGTCCTGGGTCCAGCTGACGTAGCGGATCGCGGCCACCGCGATGTCGGCGTTGATGTGCATGCCGGCGGTGCCGGCGGGCCAATAGCCCGAGCACTCCTGGCCTCTGATGGTTCGCCAGGGAAAGGACGCCCCGTGCACCTTGATCGTCTCGGCTCGCTGCTTGGCCAGGTCGAGAGTCGACCAGCGCCAGCGCAGCGCATCCGCGGCGGCATGTGGCGCGGTCGCGGTCAACACCGGCAGCACGAAACACTCGGTGTCCCAGAAGGCGTGGCCGTCGTAGCCCGGGCCGGTGAGTCCCTTGGCGGGGATGGCCCGCTGCTCGGCCCGTACCGCGGCCTGAAAGGTGTGGAACAACCCGAAGCGCACTGCTTGCTGCACCCCTGGGTCGCCGTCGATCTCGACGTCGGCGCCCTCCCAGAACGTGTTGAGCGCTGTTCGCTGGTCCGTGACCAGCGAGTCCCAGCCGGTGCGTACCGCCGAGGTCAGCGCCGCGCCGACCTGATCACGCAACGCGGGTACCGAGCGCCGGCTCGACCAGCCGTACGCGACGAACTTCGTCAGTTCCAGGCGCTGACCGGGCTCCAGCTTGGTGCCGACCGTCACTCGCGCCCAGTCCGGCTGGACCTCGAGTTCGAAGCCGTGGTCACTGTCGCACCGGATGACGTTCTCCATGGCGGCGGCCATCCGCAACTTGCTGGACCGGGTGCGGTGCATCAGCAGCGCGCGGGTGCGCTCGCCGCTGTACTCCTCCGACTCCAGTGGCCGCTCCAGGATCGCCGCCACGCGGGGATCGCCGGACCTCGCGGGTACCTGCTCGTTGGCTACCAGCTCCGACTGGACGACGATTCGGGCAGCAGAGCCCACCGCCTCGACCTCGTATCGGATGGCGACGATCGAGCGCTGGGTGAAGGACACCAGGCGAGTGGTGCGCAGCCGGATCCGCTGCCCGGCTGGGGTGACCCACTCGACCACCCGGCGTAAGCGCCCGCCACGCAGGTCGAGGATCCGCTCGTGGTGGCGCACCTCGCCGTAACGCATGTCGAACGGTTCGTCGTCGACCAGCAGGCGAATCACCTTGCCGTTGGTGACGTTCACGACGGTCTGCCCGGACTCGGGATAGCCGTAGCCCGCCTCGGCGTAGGGCAGCGGCCGGGACTCGTAGAACGAGTTCAAATAGGTCCCGGGCAGGCCGAACGGCTCGCCCTCGTCGAAGTTGCCCCGGATCCCGATGTGTCCGTTCGATAGCGCGAACAAGGACTCGGACTGAGCGAGCACGTTGAGGTCGAAGCCGAACTCACGGACGTGCCACGGCTCGATCGGGAAGCGTGAGACCGGGATCGAGGCCCGGGCCCCAGCGGGGATCACAGCAGCTCTGCCAGGTCGTGGACGACCACGTCGGCGCCGTTGTCGAGCAGCGCCTGCCCATGTTTGTCGTCGATGCGGTTGACTCCGACGACATACCCGAACTTGCCGGCGCGGCCCGCCTGCACACCCGCGATCGCGTCCTCGAAAACCGCGCACTGCGCCGGCGCCGCACCCACCACAGCCGCCCCGGCGAGGAACGAGTCCGGTGCCGGCTTTCCCCGCAGTCCCTGCTCCTTGAGCGTGACGCCGTCGACCCGAGCTTCGATGAGATCGGCCAGGCCGGTCACTCGCAGCACGTCCTCGGTGTTCGCGCTCGAGGACACCACCACGCGCCGAGAAGCCCCATCACGCGCGGCCTGCAGGTAGCGCCGAGAACCTTCGTACACGTCGACTCCATCCGTGCGGATGCGCTCGAGAAGCAGGTTGTTCTTGCGGTTGCCGAGTCCGTAGACGGTCTCGGCGCCGGGCGGGTCGTCCGGGTTCCCTTCGGGCAGGACGATGCCACGGGAGGCCAGGAAATCGCGCACGCCATCGGAGCGGGGCTTGCCGTCGACGTAATCGTGATAGTCGAGCTCGCTGAAGGGCCGCTCGCCGCGCTTGAGCAGGAACTCGTCGAACGCTTGCGCCCACGCCTTTCGGTGCACGGACGCAGTGTCCGTCAGGACACCGTCGAGGTCGAAGAGACACGCGGTGACGGAGTCAGGCAAGCCGAGCATGTGTGCATCGTGCCCCACGCCGGAAGTCGTGTCGCTGCGGCACACTCAAGCAGTGCGACTCGCCGTCCTGTCCGACACCCATTCCCCCCGTTTCTGGAAGTCGTGCCCCGCGCAGGTCGCGGCCAACCTGCACGGCGTCGACGCGATATTGCACGCCGGTGACGTGTGCACGCCGGACGTGTTGGAGGAGCTGTCGGCCTGGGCGCCCGTGCATGCTGTGCGGGGCAACAACGACGGCCCGGCGATCGCGGCGTGGGGCGCTCTCGACACGCTCGAGATCGACCTGGGCGGCGTCCGCGTCGCGATGATCCACGACAGCGGCCCGAGCGAGGCCCGCGCCGCCCGGCTGCGCCGCCGGTTTCCCGACGCTGCTCTGGTGGTGTTCGGTCATTCGCACATCCCCCTGAACGAGGTCCACGATGCTCAGCGCATCTTCAACCCCGGTTCGCCCACGGATCGCCGGCGCCAGCCACGCGGCACGATGGGGTTGATCGAGATCTCGGACGGCCGGATGAGCACTGCCCGAATCGTCCCAGTGACCTGACGCCGGCCTGCCAGACTGTCGGCCGGGGCGTTTGCGCGGCACCGCGGACGGGTACCAGTTCGCGCATGGCCGAGCCGCAGCGAGTCCTGCCCACAAGTGGCCCCGAGCCAGGTCTGCTGGGCATCTACCTCAACGACCACCTCGCCGGCTCGGCGGGCGGCCTCGCGCTGGCCCAACGGCTACGAGACAGTCACCGCGAAACGGCTGCCGCCGCTGATCTCGCGTGGCTGGCCGACCAGGTGGCCGAGGACCGCGAGATGCTCATCAAGCTGATGAAGCAGTTGGGCATCCCGCGGACGAAGTACAAGGAGCCGGCCGCGTGGCTGGCCGAGAAGGTCGGACGGTTGAAGCCCAACGGGCACCTGCTGAGCAGATCTCCGTTGTCGTCCGTGGTCGAACTCGAGGGCATGCGCCTGGGAATCGAGGGCAAGGCGGCTGGCTGGCGCTCGTTGCGCACCCTGGCCGAGAAGGACTCGCGCCTCGATAAGGAGCTCATCGAGAACTTGCAGGTGCGAGCCAGCGAGCAGGCCGAGCGCCTCGAACATCTGCATGCGTGCGCCGTCACCGAGGCCTTCGTCCTGCCCTAGCCGCCTGTAGCCCCAATCCCCCTTAGCACCTCGTTGATGGAACCGTCGTGCCCTGCCCCTCGAACAGATCCGTGTACGCACCGATTCGAGTGGCCCCGGCGAACAGACGTCGGGCCAAGACTGTGAGGGTGGCAGGTGGACAAGAA
>JBDTXT010000258.1:0-4611 GCA_040006035.1 Pseudonocardiales bacterium
GCAGGCCCGGCAGCGGTAGACGCCGACCTGGTGGTTGTCGGTGTACTCGCCGGTGAACGCGCGCTCGGTACCGGCCTTGCGCAGGACCGCGTACTCGTCGGGACTCAGCTGAGCCCGCCACTGTTCGTCGGACTTCTCGACGGTCGGCTTGGGCAGTTCCTCAGCGCGCTTCATGCCCTCGACCGTACCCACCGACGGCCGTCAAGGGCATTACCAGATGCTGACGATCCCGATGATGCCCGAGACGATGGCGATGGCGAAGCCGAGCAGGATCAGCCACACGACGACCATGGCGCCCAGGCGGCGTGGGCCGTTGAGCCTGGCTAACCCGCTACCGAACGCGGCGATGTTCTGCAGCTCGCCGTCGGCTGTGTTGGGGTTCGCGGTGCGGCCCCACGCGCCGTCGACGTAGCGAGGCGGATGCGACGGCTCGTCCTCGTCCCACCGTTCCTCGGTCTCCACGGGCTCAGCGTAGGCCTGAAGCTCGGGTCGACGCGCTACCGTCCGAATATGCCTTCGCCGTTCGTCGAGATCGAGGTCGGTACTCGCCTCGTGCGCATCAGCAACCCGGACCGGGTTTACTTCCCGACCCGTGGCGAGACCAAGCTGGATCTCGCCAAGTACTACCTGTCGGTCGGCGACGGGATCGTGCGGGCCTTGCGCGAGCGTCCGTGCATGCTGCACCGATACCCCGACGGCGTGGCCGGCGAGAAGATCTACCAGAAGCGGCTGCCGAAGGGCGCACCTGACTGGGTCGAGACCGTGCAGGTGAAATTCCCCTCCGGCCGCACAGCCGACGAACTGTGCGTGACCGAGTTGGCGAGTGTGATCTGGGCCGTGCAGATGTCCACCGTCGAATTTCACCCCTGGCACTCACGCTGCGCCGACACCGAGAAGCCGGACGAGCTGCGGGTCGACCTCGATCCGCAGCCCGGCACCGGCTTCATCGAGGCGAAGCAGGTGGCCGGTGTCGTGCACGAGGTTCTCGACGACCTGGGAGCCGTCGGGTGGCCCAAGACATCAGGCTCCAAGGGCGTGCACATCTATGTGCGCATCGAGCCGCGGTTCGGCTTCAAAGAGGTGCGCCGCGCCGCTCTGGCGTTCGCGCGTGAGGTCGAGCGCCGGGCGCCGACGATGGTGACGACGGCCTGGTGGAAGGAGGAGCGGGGCGCTCAGATCTTCGTCGACTACAACCAGAACGCCCGGGACCGTACGATCGCGGCCGCGTACTCGGTGCGTGGCATGCCACACGGCCCGGTGTCGGCACCGGTCACCTGGGCCGAGCTTCCCGATGTCGAGATGGACGACTTTACGATTGCGACCATGCCCGCACGCTTCGCCGACCGGGGTGATGTCCACGCGGGCATCGACGACGCTGTGTGGTCGATCGAGCCGCTGCTGGAATGGGCTGACCGCGACGAACGCGACCATGGCCTGGGTGATGCTCCCTACCCGCCCAACTTCCCCAAGCAGGAAGGTGAGCCGCCGCGGGTCCAGCCCTCTCGCATGAATCGGGCCAACTGGGGCGAGGAGCAGCGCGGGAGCGAAGCCGATCAGCCACCAGATCTCGGCTGAGCCGAGTGCAACGACGCGATGCGTTGCCGCGCAGGAGGGTGATCACGTAGCGGTTGCGGCGCAATCCCCGTCACGCGTTGCGGGCCGTAGACAGGGCAGTGGCTTGCTTCGCCAGGCGCGGCCAGCCGAATCGCTCGCACCAGGCCGGGAAGTCCTTGGTCGGCCCGGTCCATTCCCAGTCATCGACGTTGCCCACGTCGGCGTCGGTGCGCACTGTTGCCAAGTCCTTGAACAGCTCGGCATCCGCGCGCTGGGAAACCAGCGTCGCCGCCAACTTGGATGCGCCACGCACCGTGACGTCCCAGTCCTCGGCGTCCGGCGGGATCGCATCGAGATGGCCATACCGGGCGAGCAGTGTCGCTGCGGTCTTCGCACCGAACCCGGGCAGGCCCGGGAAGCCGTCGGCGCTGTCGCCCACGAGGGCCAGCCAATCGGGTATGGACTCGGCGGGGACGCCGAACTTGGCGATCACCCCGTCGGCGTCGATCAGCTTGTCCTGACGGCGGTCCAACTGGATGACCTTGCCGCCGACACATTGTCCGAGGTCCTTGTCCGGCGTGCAGATGATCGCCTGGTCAACTCGTGGGTCGGCGGCTGCGACCACGGCCGCGCTGGCCAGGCCGTCGTCCGCCTCGACGTCGAGCATCGGCCATACCGCCACGCCCAGCGCCCGCAGCGCGTCCTCCAGCCAGCCGAACTGCGCCAGCAGCAGCGGATCCATGCCGGCACTGGACTTGTACGCCGGCCACATGTCGTTGCGGAACGACTCGATGACGTGATCGGTGGCGACCCCGACGTGGGTTGCACCGTCCTGCAGCATCGTGAAGATGGACTGCACGACGCCGCGGGTCGCGCCGATCTCGATGCCGTCGCCATCAAGGTGTCCCGGCCGCGGCGCGTAGTACTGCCGGAAGATCTCGTAGGTTCCGTCGACGAGATGAACGATCACGACGCGAGCCTGTCACACCGGCCGAGGTCACGGCCCGTTCCGTCCGCGCGAGCACGCACCACATCGTGAGAGGCAACGCCAACATGCGAGGAGCTGTACCGCACGTCAGCTGGGCTGTCATCTTGTGTCCCCGGGTGGGTTAACTACCCCAGGAACCGCGACTCGTGCGGGCGGTACAGCGCTGCCTGACCGCGGCTGCATTGTGCAAAGGAGCAGGACGTGCAACTCATACCCGTCAGCCCGACCGCCAAGGCCCCAGCCGAAGCCTTCACCGGCGACGTCTACTTCACTCCCATTCACCGCGGCGAGGATCCGTCGCGGATGATCGTCATCCTGGTCCGCTTCACGCCGGGTGCCCGCACCAACTGGCATTCACACGCGCTTGGCCAGACGCTGCATGTCACCGACGGAATCGGGCTGGTAGCGACCCGCGACGGCACCGTGATCCGCATGCGCCCGGGTGACACCGTCCACACCCCGCCCGCCGAGGAGCATTGGCACGGCGCCACCGATGGCAACTTCATGTGCCACTTCGCCATGCTGGAAGGCACCGCCGAAGCAGACGGGACGACATGGTTCGAGCCCGTCACGGACGACGCCTATCACGCTGCGAACCGGCAGTAACGGGTGCGGGCGTACAGTTCGCCCGAGCGCTAACCCGCTAGGCCCCCGGAAGGGACGCCGATGTTCGCACGAGAGTGGCACGAGGCTCCCGCCACTGTGATCGTGGCCCAGAACTACCAGTCCCAGAACGAGAACACATCCGGCCGGCCGTCGCACTCGGACCTGGTGCTCGAGATCCACCCGGCCGACCAGCCGTCCTTTCGGGCCCAGGCGACGATCCAGATGCTGGGGCTGCACCTGGACCTGCACCACTACCTCCCGCCGCAGCCAGGCGAGACGGTCCACGTGCGGTTCACCGACGAGCACCAGGTCGAGGTGTTGCTCGACGACGCGCACGATCGGCGGGTCCTGGAGCGCAGCCAGAGCGACGCATTCCAGGCCGCGCTCCAGGCACCTGTCGGCAGCGGGCTGGGCGCGACGGCGACACCCGATGACCCCGCGTCGATCCGGGTGGCGACAGCCGACGGATTGCAGGACGTCCCGCTGTCCCGCGCTGATCCCGCACTCGGCGGATCAGCCGGCATCCTGCGTGAGGGCGTGCAGTGTCATGCAATCGTGTTGGCGGCCTTCCCGTTGGGGCAGCAGACCTCCGCCGGGCAGGACGCCACCGGACTGGTGCTGGAGGTATCCGTCCCCGGCGAGCAGCCGTTCCAGGCGCAGATCGGGATCTACGTGCCGCCGGAGGCAGCGCACCTGCTTACGTCGGGCACCGTCCTGCCCGCGCGCGCCGTGCAGGGCGACCTCAACGCCGTCACCATCGATTGGGCAGCAGCGGCCGCGGGGTGACCCGCCCCAGGGGGCACCGAACGCGGCACCCACCTTCGTTATTGCCAACCAGTTGCGATAACGCTCGCAGCGGTTTACCGTCGGGCTGTCGGCGATCTTCGAGCGTCGGGGACTGGGAGGGTAGCGATGGCGGACACCACGGCTGAGCAGACTGCATCCGGTCTGGCTCGATTCCGTGGCTCCCTGACCAAGCAGGACCGCAAGTCACTCGCTGGGATGATCGGCTTCATCGTCTTCCTGCACGTCCTCGGGTTCGGGGTGCTCTTCCTGCTCGTCGCCCCGAAGAGCTATCACCTCGGTGGCGATCACCCGGTCTTCAACGTCGGCGTCGGGATCCTGGCCTACACGTTCGGCCTGCGGCACGCCTTCGACGCCGACCACATCGCGGCGGTCGACAACACCACCCGCAAGCTGATGGCTGACAACGCCGAGACCGGCAACTCCCGCAAGCCGCTGTCGGTCGGGTTCTGGTTCTCCCTCGGTCACTCCACGATCGTCTTCCTGCTGGCGGTCCTGCTCTCGGTCGGCGTGAAGGCACTGGCCGGCCAGGTCGAGGACGGCGGCTCCGGCCTGCACTCGGCCACCGGTATCATTGGCGCGTCGGTGTCCGGGACCTTCCTATGGATCCTCGGGATCCTCAACCTCGTCGTCCTGTTCGGGATCATCAAGGTGTTCCG
>JBDTXT010000259.1:0-4597 GCA_040006035.1 Pseudonocardiales bacterium
TCCGCTGACCCGGACGGGCTGCGCACGCTGGGCTACGCCTGGCAACACCTGCAGAGCGAGGGCAGCGACGTGCCGGCCGCGGTGTTCGCCGCGGGGCTGCCGAACTCGCCCGAGGTGATCGCCAACGTCGTCACGTTCAGCGAACGCTTCGCCTACCGCCCGCTCGAACGACTGCCACCGGACGCCGCGATGGTCGCGCTCGGCGGCGCGGCGCGCGCGCTCGGCGTCGAATGGGACAGCGCTGCGCTCGCCGAGGCGGTCGCTACGGCCCAGGGCTACCCGTACACGCTGCAGCTCATCGGCGACGCGACCTGGGCCGCGGCCGGCTACCCGGACGCCGGAGCCCGGTTGACGATCGAGCACCTGCAGGAGGGATCGGTCGCGATGCGCGCGGACCTCAACGCGCTGTTCCGGGCGCGGTGGGAGAAGGCGACCGCAGGCGAGCAGGCCTTCATCCGGGCCATGGCCGCACTGGGCGACGGGCTGGTGCGGCGGGCCGACGTCGCCCGCATCATGGACGTCACCACCGACGAGCTCTCGGTGCCCCGCGCCCGGTTGATCGACAAAGGCCTCATCGACGTGGCCGGTCGCGGGGAGCTGCAGTTCACGATCCCCGGCTTCGCCGAGTTCGTGCGGACGCGCACCGAGATGTCGGACAGCTAGCCGGCCGCCGTCCTGACGTCGGTGATTGGGGTGGTGGTGGAGCGGGAGCCGGCGTAGGGCAGGCCGTACGCGTCCTCCATCGTGCGCAGCACCCGGTAGTAGTTGATGCTCTCCGCACGCGAGCCCGCCTTGACCGGGCTACCGACGAAGATCGTCGGGACCCGGTTGTTTGAGCTGTTGTCGTCCTCGTCCAGCCGCCGGATGTGACTTGGGCTGCACAGGTTGTGTATAAGTTTAGCTCCAGCCATCGGGGGGTACGTCGGAGCGGAAGCAGCAATCCCACAACATGGAGGAGCAATCCGATGGCGAACGTGACCGAGTCCATTGACGTCGAGGTACCCGTGTCGACGGCCTACAACCAGTGGACCCAGTTTGAGTCGTTCCCCCAGTTCATGGGCGGCGTCGAGACCATCACCCAGGTAGACGACACGCACACCCACTGGGTCACCTCGATCGGGGGCGTGACGCGCGAGTTCGACACGACGATCACCGAGCAGCACCCGGACGAGCGGGTGGCATGGAAGAGCACCGACGGCACCACCCACGCCGGAGTCGTCACCTTCCACCGCCTCGGCGATGCGAAGACTCGCGTCACCACCCAGATCGACTGGCAGCCCGAGGGGCTGGTCGAGAAGGCCGGCGCCGCCATCGGCGTCGACGACCGCCAGGTCAAGTCCGACCTCGCCAAGTTCAAAGAGTTCATCGAGAGCCGCGGTGGCGAGACCGGTGCCTGGCGCGGGGACGTGCAGTCGCCCTCGTGACAGGCCAAGCCGTGCTGGGTCGGTAGGTCGGACAGGGGGCTCGGTGACCGCGAACACGCGACGCACCGAGAGTGATCTGCCGACCCAGCTTGGTTGGACCTACCTGAGCGACTTCACCCGGGCCCGTCGCGCTTCAGCTTGCGCCAGCCGCCGGCACGGTTGTTCGCGATGATGTGCTTGAACATTGCGGTAAGGGCAGCGGCGTTGACGGGCTCGCCCTCGCGTACCCCCACGGTGCGAGCGGTCTGGTTGTCGTGTCCGGCGGTGATGATCCCTTCGGGGTCAGGCACGATCGCGCCGTCGTAGAGAAATACATTGACGTGGCCCTTGGCCGCCAGCAGGGCGCAGATGTTGCCCTGGAGTACGAAGTACGGCTGGACGGTGCGTTTGATCGTCTCGACGACTTCCGGGTCGGCAGCATGCACGAGATCGCGCACCTCGTGGCAGATCGCCTGCTGCCACTCGGGCAGGGCGTCGATGTAGGCGTCTACGCGGGGATCGGTGTCGTACCGCATCGTGACTTCAGCCTAGTGACGCCAGCCGCTATGTTCCACGCGTGGCTGACAATCGTGAGCTCATCGAGCGTTTCATCCAGACCCTGGACGCCCGGGACTGGGTGGCCTGGAGCGCGCTGTTGCAGCCAGACGTCATCTATGAGATCCCGCAGACGCGCGAGCGGATCCGGGGCCGGGAGCGCTACCTGCAGTTCAACCAGGAATACCCAGGTGACTGGCACCTGCAGCCCAAGGTCGTCATCGCCGACGAGCGGCACGGGGTGGTGTGGTTCGAGTGGCGACTCGACGGCACCGTCGACGACGCGATGGCGTTCTTCGAGTTCTCCGACGGGCTGATTACCCGCATCACCGATTTCTGGCCTGAGTCCTACGACCCCCCAACCGGCCGTGAACATCTGGCCGAGCGTTGGTAGCGTTGTGTCTTCAACACGGTCGACCAAGGAGGTGACACCCGTGAACGCCATGTCAGGTCGGGTGCTCTCACCTCACGGCCACGCGGTTCGCCCGGGTTAGGTGAGGCCGCAGAGCGCCTTCGACGTAGTCGAAAGGTTCGCTCATGTCTGCTTCGCTAACCCCTTGCACGTACTCCGTCGTCGTCAGCAGGCTGCGGGACGCCGGTTGTGTCTTCGCCGAGGACGAGGCGCAATTGCTGGTCTCTGCAGCCCGGAATCCCGCCGATCTCGACGCGCTCGTCGCCCGTCGCGCTGGTGGCCAGCCGCTCGAGCACGTCCTCGGCTGGGCCGAATTCTGTGGCCTGCGGGTGGCTGTGGAGCCGGGCGTGTTCGTTCCCCGGCTCCGCACCGAGTTGCTAGTCCGCGAAGCCGCCCGCCTCGTGGGCCCGGGTGCTGTCGCGGTCGACCTGTGCTGCGGTTCGGGCGCGGTCGGCGCGGCGCTGGTCGCGACCCGCGGCCACGTCGAGTTGTATGCCGTCGACATCGAGGCCGCCGCCGTGCGTTGTGCCCGCCGCAACATCGCGACCGACGGCCTGGTGTACGAAGGCGATCTCTACGACCCGCTGCCCGCGATGCTGCTCGGCCAGGTAGACGTGCTGATCGCCAACGCGCCGTACGTACCCAGCGCCCAGATCGAACTGCTGCCCCGCGAGGCGCGCATCTACGAACCGATGGTGGCTCTCGACGGTGGTGCGGACGGGCTGGACGTCCAGCGTCGGGTGGCTGCGGGGGCGTCGCGCTGGCTGGCTCCGGGCGGGCACCTGCTCGTCGAGACGAGCGAGCCGCAGGCGTCGCGGACCGCCGACATCTTGGCCACCGACGGGCTGACGGCGCGGGTGGTGAGCTGCGCCGAGTTGGGCGCGACTGTTGTCATCGGCACCAAGACAGGCCGGCACAGTCATGGGCGCCGAGACGTCCGCCTGCCAGTTCTCGATGACTACCCGGCCCCTATGGTCGATTCATGTTCACCGCCGAACGCCGAGAGCAAGTCCGCACCCACCTACTCGAACGCGCACATCGCGACGAGCGCATCGCCGGCGCGGCCATCACCGGCTCTGCCGCGAGCGGCACCGAGGACCGCTGGTCCGACATCGACCTCTTCCTTGGCGTAGCGGCCGGTCACGACGTGACGCAGACCCGCGACGCCTGGAGCGAATACGTCTACCGCGAACTCGGAGCGCTACATCACTTCGACCTAGCCTCCGGCGCTGCCACCTACCGGGCATTCCTGCTGGCCGACCTGCTCGAGATCGACCTCGGCTTCAGTCCGGCGCACGAGTTCGGCCCGCGCGGCAGTGGATCATTCGAGTTGGTGTTCGGTCACTGCGCACCGCGCCACCCGAGCACCGTCGACGCCGACAACTTGATCGGCCTGGCTTGGCACCACGTGCGGCACGCCCGGACCTTCATCGAGCGCGACGCACCGTGGCAGGCCGAGTACTGGATCAGCGCCATCCGTGATCAGACGCTGGCGCTGGCCAGCCTGCGGCTCGGCCTGCCCTCGGCCTACGCCAAGGGCTCGGACAAGCTGCCCGCCGAAACCACCGAGGCCGTCCGCGACGCCCTCGTCCGTAGCCTCGACACGGACGAACTCTCCCGTGCGCTGCGCGTCGCGACGCGGGCTCTGGTCGGTGAACTGCGGCAGAGCGACACCGCGGTCGCCGGACGACTCAGCCAGCCGCTGCTCACCATGGCAGCCGGATAACCCGAAGGGCATGAACCTGATGACGCCGACGCTCAATTTCACCACCGTCAACATCAGCGCACCGGATCCGCACGCGCTCGGGCGGTTCTATCACCAGCTCATCGGCGGGCAGCTGAAGGCCGATGAGCCGGACTGGGTCGTGCTCAGGCCGCCCGGCGGGGGCGTCGGTATCTCCTTCCAGACCGAGACGCACTACTCCCGTCCGGTCTGGCCGGCCACCCCGGACGACCAGCAGATGATGATGCACCTCGAGATCGGCGTGGATGACCTCGACAGCGCTGCCGCGCTCGCCGCGGCGGCCGGCGCGACCCTGGCCGACTACCAACCGCAGGACGACGTCCGCGTCTTCCTCGACCCGGCCGGCCACCCGTTCTGCCTCTGGCTCGCCACCTGACCGGGCGTCCTGAGCGGTACCGATCAGGCGTCCCGCCGGCGCAGGGCGAGGTATCCACAGAGGACGGACAGCACGGTCCAGGCGGCCACGATGCCCAGGCCGGTCCA
>JBDTXT010000260.1:0-4595 GCA_040006035.1 Pseudonocardiales bacterium
TCATCGAAGCGATCATCAACAACACCGAGGACGAGACGCTGCTCGACCGCTACCTGGCCGGCGAGGACCTCGGCCTCGACGTCCTGGTCGACGACCTGGAGACCGCCGTGGCTCGCGGCACGTTCTACCCGGTGCTGCCGGTGTGCGCGACCTCCGGGTTGGGCCTGGGCGAGCTGCTCGAGGTCCTGTCCGGGGCTTTCCCCTCCCCCGTCGAGCTCGACCCGCCGCAGACGATGCCGCTCTACGGCTCCGCCGCGCCGGGGCTGAACTGCGACCCGGACGGCCCGCTGCTGGCCGAGGTGGTGCGTACCACGGTCGACCCCTACCTGGGCCGGCTGTCGCTGCTGCGGGTGTTCTCCGGCGTGCTCACGCCCGAGACGGCCGTGCACATCTCCGGGCACGGCGGCGCCGAGCGCGGCCATCCCGACCACGACGTCGACGAGCGGGTTGGCCAGATCTACTCGCCGCTCGGGGCCACCCTGCGCCCGATCGCCCAGGCCATCGCCGGCGACATCTGCGCAATCGGGCGGCTGGGTGCGGCCGAGACCGGCGACACGATCTCGGCCAAGGCGGCGCCGCTGCTGATCGCGCCCTGGGACATGCCCGAGCCGCTGTTGCCGATCGCCGTGCAGGCGGCCACGCGGGCCGACGAGGACGCCATGGCCAAGGGTCTGGGCCGGCTCACCGCCGGCGACCCGACCGTGCGCGTCGACCGGCACCCTGAGACCGGCCAGCTCGTCCTCTGGTGCCTGGGCGAGGCGCACGCCGAGGTCGTGCTCGACCGACTGCGCGCCACCGGAGCGCACGTCGACACTGTCCCGCTGCGGATCGCGCTGCGCGAGACGTTCACCACCGAGGCGCGCGGGCACGGCCGGCTGGTGAAGCAGTCCGGCGGGCACGGGCAGTACGCGGTGTGCGACGTCGTCGTGTCGCCCCTGCCCCGTGGCTCGGGCGTGCAGTTCGCCGACAAGGTGGTGGGTGGCGCGGTGCCGTCGCAGTTCATCGGCTCGGTCGAGAAGGGTGTGCGCGCCCAACTCGAACGGGGCCTGGACAACGATCACATCCCGGTCGTCGACGTGCAGGTGACCCTCGTCGACGGCAAGGCGCACAGCGTCGACTCCTCCGACGCCGCCTTCCAGATGGCCGGTGGGCTGGCGGTGAAGGACGCGGCCGCCGCCGCGGCTCCGGCGCTGATCGAACCATTGGCCAAGCTGGAGATCGTCATTCCCGATGCGCACGTGGGCGGCGTGCTGTCGGACCTGTCCGGTCGACGCGGCCGGGTGACCGGTACCGAGCCGGACACGTCCGCGCCGCTGGGCATGGAGCGCACGATCGTGCACGCCGAGGTGCCCGACGCCGAGCTGGTGCGCTACCCGATCACGCTGCGCGCCCTGACGGCCGGCACCGGCCGCTTCAGCCGGGTGTTCTCGCGCCACGAGCTCGTACCGCCCCAGGTCGCCGCGAACCTGCGTAGCCCGAAGGCCGACTAGTGGGGCACTAGCGCCGTTTGCGGGTGCCGAAGATGCCGCGGGTGATTTCGCGTCCCAGCACCGTCGCCGCCGAGCGGGCGAAGGACTTGAACGCGCTCGACTTCAGCACCGACTCGACTGCTGACGGTTGCTCCTTGTGCGGCTTGGGCTTGGGTGCGGCCGGCGTGTTCTGGGGCGGGGCCGGCGTGGTTGGGGCAGGCGCAGGTACGGGTGGGGGCGCCAGCTTCGCGGCGAGCCTCTCGTAGGCCGACTCGCGGTCGATCTCCTGCCCATACTTGGCCTGCAGAGTCGAGGCGGTAATCGCCTGCTGCTGCGTCCCGGGATCGATCTGTGCCATCAGCGAGCGCGGGGCACGCATCCGAGCCCAGGCCACCGGAGTCGGCGCGCCCTTCTCGGACAGGACCGTGATCACCGCCTCACCCGTGCCGAGCTGCTGCAGCGCCTCGGCCAGGTCGTAGTCCTTGGTCTTCGGATAGGTTCGCACCGCCTTGGCCAACGCGGTTGCGTCGTCGGGAGTGAAGGCCCGCAAAGCGTGCTGGACGCGGTTGCCCAGCTGGCCGAGAACCTCGTCCGGGACGTCGGTCGGGTTCTGCGTCACGAAGAAGATGCCGACACCCTTGGAGCGGATCAGCCGCACGGTCTGGGTGACCGCGTCCAGGAACGCCTTGCTTGCGCCGTCGAATAGCAGGTGCGCCTCGTCGAAGAAGAAGACCAGCCTGGGCTTGTCGATGTCGCCGACTTCTGGCAGTTCGTGGAATAGGTCGGCCAACAGCCACATCAGGAAAGTGCTGAACAGCTGCGGCCGATCCTGCAGGTTGGCCAGCTCGATCGAGGTGACCAGGCCGCGGCCGTCGGGGGCCGTCCGGAGCAGGTCGGATGTCTCGAACTCCGGCTCGCCGAAGAACTGGTCGCCGCCCTGGTCCTCAAGGCCGATCAGGTCGCGCAGGATGACGCCGGCGGTCGCACTCGACAGCCCGCCGAGCTCGGCCAGGTCGGCCTTGCCCTCGTCGCTGACCAGGAATTGGATCACCGCACGCAGATCCTTGAGATCCAGCAGGGCCAGGCCGGCCTTGTCGGCGTAGTGGAAGACGAGGTTCAGTGAGGACTCCTGCGTGTTGTTCAGGCCGAGGATCTTCGACAGCAGGGTCGGGCCGAAACTGGTCATGGTGGCGCGCAACGTGATGCCGCTGCCGACTGCGCCGAGGGCGAAGAACTCGACGGGAAAGGCCGTCGGTGTCCACTCGGCGTCGGCGGTGTCGGTGACCCGTTGGGTGATCTTGGGGTTGGTCGCGCCGGGCTGGGAAAGCCCGGACAGGTCCCCCTTGATGTCGGCAACCACGACCGGGACGCCCGCGGCGGACAGCTGTTCGGCCAGGCCCTGCAGAGTCTTGGTCTTGCCCGTGCCGGTGGCGCCGGCGATCAGTCCGTGGCGGTTCATCATGCTGAGCGGAACGCGGATCTTGGCCTCGGGGTAGGCGATGCCGTCGAGGACCACAGTGCCGAACTCCAGCGCTGGGCCGGTGAAGGCGTAGCCCGCGGCGATCTTGGCTGCGGCCTCGGCCCTTGGGCCTGGGGCTGCCGCGGCGGCCTCGGCCGGGGCAGCTGGTGCGGCGGCTGGCTGGTCGGTCACGACGGCTCCTCGCGGTCACGCGGCAGGTCGCGCCGAGCCTAGCGAGCAAAGCTCCTCTGGTCGCCACCGATCTTGTTCAGAATCGCCCAGCCACCCGGGTGCGTCCGCACAAGATCACGGTCGTGCGGGGTCGCCGGTGGCCGGGCGGAAGAACTGCTCGGCGGCGCTGCTGGTCAGCTGGGCGATGACCAGGGCGTTCAGGGCCAGCGTCACGAACAGCGCGATGCCCATGCTGGCCAGGAAGTCGAGGGCGACGTTCGCGGCGAACAGGACCATGATGGCGATCCGCGCGTTGTTGTTCCCGCGCCACAGTTGAGCGGCCAGCCAGAGGTAGGCGAATGCGGTGATGCCGAACCACAGCCCCAATGCCGGTCCGCCATGCGTGGCCACGATGACGACTGCCAGCGGCAAGCACCCCACGCCGGCCACGAAGACGATCTGCGCCGCCCGGGTGACGCCCGGTGGCCGCCGCAAGTTGTACTCGTCGTCGGCGACCGGATAGGCGTCCTGCTCGTCAACCGGCACGCGAAGTTACTCCTTGGGCAGCTTGAGCTTGCTCAGGTCGGGCATCTTGGTGCCGGGCGGCAGTTGCGTGGGCAGCCCACCGCCGAAGCCGCCCGGACCGCCGGGGAATCCGCCCGGGAAGCCAGCGGGCATCCTGGCCTGGGTCGGGCCGCGATTGCCCTTGCCCTTCTTGCCTTTCTTACCCTTCGACGACTTCGACCCGCCTCTGCGGCCCATGCCCGGGATGCCCATGCCGCCGAGTTGGCTCATCATCTTGCGGGCCTCGAAGAAGCGGTCGACGAGCTGGTTCACGTCGTTGACCTTGACCCCCGAACCGTTGGCGATACGCAGCCGCCGCGAGCCGTTGATCATCTTGGGGTTCTCACGCTCGGCCGCGGTCATCGAGCGGATGATCGCGGCGGTGCGGTCGAGGTCCTTGTCGTCGATCTGGCTGATCGCGTCCTTCATCTGACCCATGCCGGGCATCATCCCGATAATGTTGCCGATCGGTCCCATCTTGCGGATTGCCATCAGCTGGTCGAGGAAGTCGTCGAGGGTGAACTGGTTGCCGGCCGCGAGCTTGGCCGCCATCTTCTCGGCTTCGCCCTCGTCGAAGGAGCGCTCGGCGTGCTCGATCAAGGTGAGCATGTCGCCCATGCCGAGGATGCGCGATGCCATCCGGTCGGGGTGGAAGACGTCGAAGTCCTCGAGCTTCTCGCCGTTGGACGCGAACATGATCGGCTGGCCGGTGACGTGTCGCACCGACAGTGCCGCACCACCTCGGGCGTCGCCGTCGAGCTTGGTCAGCACCACGCCGGTGAAGCCGACGCCATCGCGGAAGGCCTCGGCGGTGTTCACCGCGTCCTGCCCGACCATGGCGTCGACGACGAACAGCGTCTCTTGGGGCTGCACCGCATCGCGGATGTCGGCGGCCTGCTGCATCATCTCGGCGTCGATGCCCAGCCGGCCGG
>JBDTXT010000261.1:0-4578 GCA_040006035.1 Pseudonocardiales bacterium
AGGTAGCGCAGCGCGACGGTGTCGATGCCGCGACCGCGGACGATGCTGAGCGCGTAATGCGGCAGATCCAGCCCGTGCGCCCGATGCGCCCAGCGACGCATCAGAATCCCCACCGGCGTCCCCGCCCGCGCCAGCGAGGCCAGCACGGCCTGCGGGCCGCGCTGGTCGAGAACGAGTTCGGTCACCACACCGACGGCATGCGCCATCCGGCTCGCCGACTCTTCCAGCGCGACGGTGAACAATTCCTGGTACTCGGCACTCGGCTGGTATTCGACCGGCAGCGACTCCGCGTAGTGCGCGCCGCCGGACTGGATCGCCTCTTCGCGCTCCTCGGTCGGCGCCTCCAGCGCGTGGCGGGACAGGTCACTCAGCAACCAGGCCACCTCGTCGGCTGGGTAGCTGCCGAAGCGCGGGCCGTACAACGGCGCCGGCAGGGTGCCGGCGGGCCGGTAGGCCGGCAGCGTCATCAGCTGGAGTTGGTCGCAGACGCCGGCGAGCTGAGCCAGCAGGCCGCTGGGAGCGTGCAGTTCGGTCGTGTCGGCAGCGTCATCGGTGACGAGCACGATGTCGGTGAAGCGTTGCGCCCCTTCGGCCGGAGCGACGTTGTACGCATAGCGCCGGCCGGGCCCGTCGGCGGGATCGTCGTGGCTGGCAAAGGAAAGGGCTGTCCGGATCGGGTACCCCGGCTCGTCCACTGCGAACACCGGCGAGCGGGTCGTCGTGGAGAACCGCACCTGCGCCGCGGGGCCGAGCTCCTCGACGAGGGCGAGCGCGATCCGCAGCGGCGCGTACATGAGTTCCTCGGTGCCCAGGACCAGCACCCGATCGCCGCGCAGGGACTCCCTGAGCTCACGCGCGCTCGCGCCGGCCGCGGCAGCCAACGCGACCTGGTCGGTCGCAGTGAACCCGTGCCGGCCGCCCTCGCGGACGCCGGGCGGCGAGGCCGGGCCGCGCCGCGGCGCCAGGTCGCGACCGGCATGGCTCGGTGCCGGGCCGCCGGCCGCCACCTCGGCCGCGCGGGCCGGGAAGTCCGCCGGCCAGCGCACCGCTCCCGTCGCCAGTGCTACCACCTCGATGACGGCACCGAGCTCTCCCGCCCGGGCCTGCATGCGGACGCGGTCGGCGGGCGTACGCAGGTCGACCAGAGCGGCCACCAGATAGCGCCGGCGCGGCGCTAGCTCGTGCAAGGCCGCGATGGTGTTGAGCACCGTATGACCGGTCGACAGCTCGTCGTCGACGAGCACCAGCGGGCCGGGGCGAGCGAGCATGCTCGGCTCCTCGGGCAGCAACAGGTGCCGCGTCGCGTGGCTGTGCTCCTCGTCGAAGCCGGCCACCGGCGCCAGGCCGAGCACGGCGCGGCGGGTCGAGTGCAGGTAGTCGGCACCGAGAACCTCAGCCACGCAGTGCCCCAATCCGGTCGCGGTCTCGGCGTAGCCGACCACGACCGGAGCACCGTCGCCGCGCAGCCGCTCGGCCACCAGCTCGCCCAATTGGCGGCCGGCGCCGTGCACGAGCCGGGGGTCGGTGGGGATGTGCTTGCCCAGCACCGTCGACACCAGCAGGTGCGCGCGGCGCGGGTTGCGGCGCAGCGCGATCCCGACGAGCTCGCGCAGCGGCCGCACCGACCCAGCAGGGTCGTCCTCGACGACGACACCGAAGCCGTCGGCCACCCACTGGCCGCTCCACGCGAGAGTCGTCACTGGTGCAGGCTCGCGCCCAGCAGGTCGACGAAGGAGATGCCTTCCTGCGCAACGCCGAACGCCCGCGCCCGCAGGGTGGTGCTACGAGCCCAGGCCGAGTGCGGCTTGCTCTCGTTCATCTTGTTGCGATACGTCGACGAGGCCACACCCCCGCCAGCCGTACCGAGGATGTCGGTGGCGTCGGCGAACTCCTCGTGCGTGACGACCGACAGCGCGTGCACTGCGGCAACGTGGGTGGGATGGATGACGGTCTTGCCGATCATCCCGTTCGCGCGATCCAGGGCTACCTCGCGGATCAGGCCGTCGAGGTCGCCGGCGATCAGTTGGGCGCGCAGCCGCGGCTCGTCGTGCTCGACGAACGGCGCCTCACGCAGTTGCGGCTTGAACATCCGTTCCGTCGCGGAGAAGTACTCCCACACCGGGCCGGTGACCTGGTAGCCAGTTCCGTCGACCCGGGCGAAGACGTTGACCACGTCGGCGATGACGTCGGCGAGCATCCGCACGTCATAAACCGTGAGGTCTCGCGAGCGGCGCAGGCCGTAGGCGGCGGAGAGGTCGGTGGCTCCGATGCGCACCGCCAGGACATAGTCGCGGTACTTGTCCAGCAGCTGCCGAACGCCGAACAGGGTGCTCAGCCGCGATTCCGCGTAAATGATCTCCTGAGACTCGAGTACCGGCATGACAAGCAGGCGACGGCCGAGATGGGTGCTCATTTCGACGACCGCCTCGAGGTAGGCGGTGCCGGTGTCATCGGTGAACTTGGGCAACACGAAGCCGGTGATGATGCTCGCATCGTCACCCAGACCGGCCACGATCATCCGGATCTGCTCCGGCGCACGCACCCGGACGAACACCAGCGGGCTGGCCGCGCCGGTCTGGGCGTAGGCCCGCAGCTGGGCGATCACGTTCTGCTCGGCGGCCGCGACCTCGGCGTCGGCGATGGCGTCCTCGAGACAGACGACCAGGCTGACCACGCCGGTCGCGGCGCGCGCAGCGATGTCGATGGCCAGGTTCGGCCGGCTGGCTGGGCTGTACAGCGTCGCGCCGAGGGCCACGGCGAGCAGCGCAGGATCGTCATTGGCAGTTAACTGCTCGGGCGCACGGAGAAACAGTCGCTGCCGGTCCGCCGCGCTGAGAAAGTCGAAGTGCCGCACTCGGCCATGCTTTCACGTCCCAGCTGTGGCGATCGTCTGGCACGATCTCGGGCATGACTCAGATGACCATGGGCAGCAATGTCCCTGTCGCCGCCTCCGCCTTGCGGGCCACTCTGCTGTGGTCGGGCGGCCCCGGCGTACCCGACGTCGACGCCTCCGCCCTGCTGCTCGAGAAGGACGGCCAGGTTAGTGACGACGTCGACTTCGTCTACTACAACCAGGCGCAACACCCATCCGGAGCGGTGCGCCACCTGGGCAAGTCCAGTGGCGCCCAGTTCACCGACGTGATGGAGATCGAGCTGGCCCAGGTGCCGGCCGGCTTCGACAAGGTCGTGCTGGCCGCATCGGCCGACGGTGGGACCTTCGGCCAGGTACCCGGCCTGCAGTTGGTGATCGCCGATCGTGTCTCCGGCGCCGACCTGGCGCGCTTCCCGATGTCGGCTACAGCCGAGACTGCCTTCGTCGGTGGCGAGCTGTACCGCCACGGCGGTGGCTGGAAGTTCCGCGCGATCGGGCAGGGCTACAGCAGCGGGCTGGCCGGGCTCGCCGCTGACTTCGGCATCAACGTGGACGACGGCTCCTCGGGCGCGTCCGCCGCCGCCCAGCCGGTAGCCCAGGCGCCATCTCCGGCCCCCGTCGCGCCCCCGCCGCCGCTCGTCGAACCGCCGCCGCCGTTCGTCCCTGCGCCGCCGCCGGTGGCCCCGCCGCCAGTGGCCCCGCCGCCGCTCGTCGAACCGCCGCCGCCGTTCGTCCCTGCGCCGCCACCACCACCACCACTGCCGCCGCCGGTGATCGAGCCGCCGGTGGCCCAGCCCGCGCCCGAGGCTGCCCCAGCCCCAGACCCGGCCGCCGAGCCGCCGGCGCCGTGGCCTGCAGCCGAGCCCGCACAGGCATGGGGCCCACCCCCGCCGCCGATGCCGCCAGTACCGCCCCCGGTTGCGCCACCACCGCCGCCGATGGCACCTCAGCAGTACCAGCCCCCACCGCCACCGCCGCAGGAGCAGTACGCCCCGCCGGCACCACCGCAGGCGCCGCCGCCGGAGCAGTACCAGCCATCGCCGGCTCCGCAGGAGCAATATCCGCCCCAGGCTGCCTCGGAACCGCCACCGCCCGTCCAGGCGCCGCTACCACCCCGGCCGAGCGAGAGTCTGATCCTCGGCCACCAGTGGGTGAGCCTGGCCAAGCCCGACGGCACACCACTGCAGAAGCTCGTCGTCGGCGTGGGCTGGTTCCCCGTGCCTGGCATCAACAACATCGACCTGGACTCATCTGCCATCGCTTTCGACGCCCAGGGCAACAAGCTCGAGATCGTCTGGCACCGCAACGCCAACGAGTTCACCGGCGCCCTGCAGCACACCGGCGACAGCAAGACCGGCGCCGGCGCGGCTGATGCTGAAGCGATCATCGTCGACCTGAGTCGCCTGCCGGATCAGGTCGCGGCCATCGTGTTCACGATCAACTCGTTCACCGGCCAGCGCTTCACCGATATCTCCCATGCCTACTTCCGGATCGCCGACGCGCTGACCGAGCAGGAAGTCCTGCGCTACGACCTGTCCGACACCCAGCCCAGCACGGCCGTTTTGATGGCCATCGTGCGCCGCGGCACCACCGGGGTCTGGGGCGTGCGGGCCATCGGCGAGTTCCACGACACGCGCTTCGTGAAAAAGTTGGTGGATCCGGCTGCGCGCCACGTCACCAGGTAGCGAGCGACGCGACGCACCTCG
>JBDTXT010000262.1:0-4576 GCA_040006035.1 Pseudonocardiales bacterium
CACATCAGCGCGCCGTCGGCCTCTTCCCGCTCGACTGCGCTCAGCGCCCGGCCGCCGCCGGCCACCGCGACGACCGGCGCGGCGGGCTGATGGAACCTCGGCGCGGGACGGACGACCTCGCGCACGGTGGCGGGCGGCGTCGGCGGCACCGAGAACAGCGGCCCGTCATACAGCTCGGAGGCGACCAGGCGGTTCTGCTCGATCGAGTGCCGGACGGCCGCGACCGCCGGGCGCTCGATGGCGCTGTACAGGATCGTGGCCGACGGCGCTGCCTTCGGGATGGCCCGCGACCGGGGTGTCGCTTTGCCACGGCGCAGCCCCGCGCCCGGGTCGGCGGTGGAGCCGGGCTTGTCGACGAACCGGTCGGCACCCTCGGCGCCGCCAGGCAATGAGCCGAAGCCGTGCGCGTGCTCGTACTCGGCGATGTCGGCCCAGGCGTCCGTCTCGCCGATGCGCATGATCAATCCGGCCGAGAAGGCGGCGAGCAGCCGCTCGGCGGCGCGCCGGGCGTCCTGGTCGGCGGTGCCCAGCCCGGTGCCGGACACAGCCAGGCTGGCCGCCAGGTCCGGGACGTTCGAGCCGAGCACCACGCGCAGCACGTCCGGGCCGGGACGGGTCTCGGCATCGGGCGCGCCGTTCAGTGGGACGCCGTGCAGGCGGCCGTGCAGCAGCGTCGTGCGGGTGGGCGCCTGCGGCAACTGCGCGGCGGTGATCGCTTCGGTCAGGAAGCCACTGACCGCGGGGTTCAGCATCCTGGCGGCCGGCGCGACCAGCCCCGACCCGGCGGACGAGGCCGCGGCCTTGCCCTTCGCCGGCAGCACCGCCTGGGTGTAGCGCTGCGGCGTGGCCAGGCCGAACGTCTTCGCGGTGCGGTAACGGTCACTCGCCTCGTCGCGGCGCGACGCGTCCGGGCTGGGGTGGTCGGGATCGTTCCAGCCGAGCTCGCGCAGCCGCTGCCGGTAGCCGACGTCGGTACCGACGCCGTTGAGCGGATCGTCGGTGCTCGCCGACCACCAACCCGCGACCAGGTAGCCGAGCGCGTCGCCCACGACCTCGAAGCCGGCCAGGTCGACCAGCGAATCGTGCAGAGCGAAGCGACCGAGCGCAGCGTCGTAGGACTGCACCCAGTTGGCCCCGCCGACGTGGACGTTGAGCTGGGCGTGCGGGATCTCGGGCTGGACGGTGACCGCGTTCGCAGCCGTGGCCGGCCAGTCGGCCAGCGGCGTGATCGTCCCGGCGTCGGCCTCGATCACCCAGCCGGTGACCATCGGCTCGGTGCTGCCGGCGACCACGGCCAGCCGTAGCACCGTCCACCGATCGGGCAGCACCGGCAGGTCGAGGCGGCGGCGGGTGACGTCGCCGGGCGCCAATGGGTCATCGGCCACCTTGCCGTGCGACAGCGCCGCGGGCACTGACCACAGCAGGTGCACGCCGGGCAGCCGCGGGGTGCCGGCGTCGGTCAGGTCGGTGGCCGGCGGCCGGTCCTGGCCGTCGCGGAACGGCAGCCGCAGCATCGGCTCGGTGTCGTTGCTGCCGGCCCGCACCACCAGCGCCTGCACGTCGATCGGCACCAGCAGTCGCGGCTCGCGGACCAAGAACCGGTCGTAGTTGTGCAGGTCGGCGGCGACGGCGCCGAGTTGGCTCAGCGCCGCCCAGCGCGGGCTCTGCGCGGCCCGGCGGATCTCGTCGGGGCTGAACTGGGTCATCGGGTCACGTCCCCAGCACCCTGGCGGCCAGCTCGAAGCGCGTGGTGAGCGCTCCGATCATGATCGTCGGGGCGAAGGCGTCGACGGAGAACACCTGCCCGGCGTTGGGTTTGCCGAACACCTGCCGTAGCGGGAAGCGCAGCATTTGTATGGCGAACTCGGCCGAGTCGACCTCGGTACCCATGTGGTCGGCTGTGAAGTTGACCAGGTCTTGGTTCAGCTTCGCCATGTTGATCACGCCCGGCGAACCGTTGCGGAAGGGCACCGGGATCTGCTTCGGCCTGGGCGGGTTGCCGACCTTGATCGGTCCCTTGTTGGGATCTCGCACGTCGCGCACGGTGATCACCGCGGTCTGCTGGCGCGGGTCGGCGACGTCGTTCAGGCGCACGCCGAACTGGATCCCGGAGCGCGGCTCCTCCAGGTGCACGACCGCGGGCACCCCGTCGAACAGGACGAACAGCACCGCCGGGGCCAGCCGCTCCATGCGCAGTAAGCGCACGCGATCCGGGCTGGTGTCCACCTCCGGGATCGTGAGGTCGTCGGCCAGCGTGTCGGTGGAGTACGCGCGCACGTGCAGCCCGGGCCACCCGGAGACGAGCCGCGAGCGCAGCACGAACCCCGAGATCGGCCCGCCGGCGCCGATGGGGCGGCCCTGCGCATCGACGGCCGGGGCGTCGGACTCCTTCATCCGCACCAGCCGCTCGGCCCGGTCGGTCTCGTCGCGCACGACGTCGTACAGCTCGCCCAGCTGAACCCGGTCGGCCGCGTTCACGGTGCCGACACTCAGCGCGCCTTGCACCAGCGCGTCGGTGGCGTTGCGGTCGAGGTAGAAGAACCGGATCGTCTCGGTCGGGATCAGCTCGGCGTCCGGCACGAGGTAGCTGAACGGAACGCCTTCGAGCAGCCGCAGCCGGGCCATCGCGCGGACGATCTCAGCCGGCACCACGCCGCCGGGCGCGATGCCGTCCTCGACGCCGTCACCCCGGGGCACCTGGGCGATCGTCGCCGCCATCGTGTTCAGCGTGGCGTTCATCGCCTGGGCGTAGACCTTGCTGGTGAGCTCCATCAGCCCTCGTCCCCTTGCTCGGCGGCGGCTCGGCTGCTCGCCTCGTCGATCAACCGGTCCAGCGCGTCCTTGCGCCGGCTGCGGGTCCGCTTCGGTGGCGGGCCACCGTGCGGCGCTGCGTTGTGGTCGATCGGTTTCTGGTCGATCTTCAATGAGTTGATCACCAGCTCGTCGGCGCGCTGGAGCAGCTGATCGGTGAGGACGCTCACGGCCCGGTCGTCGCGCGACACCGGCCGGTCGGGCGTGGCGGCTACGGTGAGCGGGACGGCCGCGAGCCCGTCGACACCGAACTGCTTGCCCACCCGCAGCACCATGCCGGGATCGGCGCCGAGGCCCAGCAGCACCTGTTCGGGCGAGATATCCCTTAGTTCGTCGGGGATTCGTGCCTTGGAGACCTCGCGCGCGGCCTGGGCGAGCGGGTCGGCGCCCAGCGCGGTGAAGCTGCCGACGATGTGGGTTCGGACGAGGTCCTCCAGCGCGTTGCGGCCACCGGCCACGCTGATGCCCAGGCCGGCGAACAACTGTGCCGACAGGTGCTCGGCCAGCTCGCGGGCCCGCGCAGCGCCGAACAGGTCGCGCCGCCACTGCATCAGCGCGGCCACCAGGGTGGGCTTGTTCAACGTCAGTAGCCGACCGATCTCGAACAACGCGGCGAGTGAGACGTCCTCGCGCCCGTCGGGGGTCACCTTGCGCAGCTGATCGCCGGTGTGCGCGAGCACCGGCGCGGCGCGCTGCGTCGGCTGCGGGGTGAGCGGCCCGCGGAACCACGACCGGGCGGGCTCGCCGCGGCGGGTGCGGTGCGACAGCGCGATGTGTCCCGTCGGCGCCACCTCGGGCTGCGCCTTGGGATGCTTGGGGTCGAGCGGGTCGAGGGTGCCGAGCAGCCCCACCTCGAGGTCGTTCATCAGCCGCTCGAAACCGCCGCTGCCGGTGCAGGTGAACTCCCACGAGACCAGGACGGGGAAGCGCAAGCGCGGGACGAGCTGGGCCAGGACCACGCCGCTGAGCCCCTCGCGGTACTCGGTGGCCATAGCCAGGTCGTTCGAGCTGGTCGCAGCCGCGATCGCCGGCCCGGTGGCCCACGACCCTGCCTCGATCGCCAAGCCCTTGCTCGTGTCGTAGCGGACGAGCTCGGTGTTCTGGGCTGCGGCCTGGACCGCCTTCTTGTTGCCCTTACCCTTTCCCTTGGCCAGGACGGGCGCGGCCGCACCGATCTGCATGGCGATCTGGTCGAGAGTCGCGTTCGGTGCCGGTTGCACGAACTCGGTGTTCACCAGTGCCGTCACCTCGAGCCTGTCGAAGAACAGCGAGGTGGTGGGCTCGGTCGGCAGCAGCTTGTCGAGCTGGTGCTCCAAGTTGATCAGGTAGGCGGTGTAGTTCAGCGGTGTCGGCTCAGGCTTTTCCCCAGGCGGTGGCGGCGGCGCGGGCGGTGATTTCGGCGGCGCCGGTGGCCCGGGCTGCGGCAGCCGGCTCGACAACACCACCGCGAGGTAGCCGTCGTCATCGCCCAGCGCAAGTTCGGTGTCACGCAGATCGACCTTGCGCACATGGCAGAGCAGGTCGAGTTCGTCCTGACAGGGAAAGACCTTGTCGACGATGTCCTGGGTGACCTCGAGGTACTTGCCCTTCGCGACGTCGGCGTCACCGGGCAGCGTGACGTCATCGGTCACACACTTGGCGACGTCGACGTCGGTGGAAAGCTGCCCCTCGCCGTCGGCCAGCACGACCAGCGCCAGCCACGGCGGGGCGAGCTTCGGGTCCATCGTCGGATTGACCGTCGGGTTGCGTTCCCACGGCAGGGTGC
>JBDTXT010000263.1:0-4570 GCA_040006035.1 Pseudonocardiales bacterium
GAGATGATGACGTCCTTCTTGCGGTCGGAGATGACGAGGTAGCCCTCGTCGTCGAGGTAGCCGCCGTCGCCGGTGTGGAACCAGTTGCCGGCCTGTGCCTCGGCGGTGGCCTCGGGCAGCTCCCAGTAGCCCTCGAGGTTGTGGTTGGACGCGGTAAGGACTTCGCTGTCGACGTCGACCTCGACCCGGACCCCCAACGCGGGCGCGCCCGCGCGGCCGAGTCGCCGGGCCTTCTCATGGGTGGGCAGCTCGTCCCACTCGGCCCGCATCCGGTTGGTGGTGACGATGGGCGAGGTCTCGGTCAGGCCGTAGATCTGGCAGAACTCCCAGCCCAGTTCCTCGATGACGCGCTCGATGGTGCGCGTGGGCGGCGGTGCGCCGGCCACCACGATCCGCGTCGTGCCGCTCCCGGGGATCGGCCCGTCCCATTCCGCGGCGGCGTCGAGCGCTGCGTTCACGACGGCCGGCGCCGCGCACATCAGCGTGACGCCGTGCTGGTCGATTCGGCGCAGGATCTCGGCGCCGTCGACCTGACGCAGCACGATGTGCCTGCCCCCCACGCCGGTGACGCCGTACGGCATGCCCCAGCCGTTGGCGTGGAACATCGGCAGCGTGTGCAGCAGGACATCGCGGTCGCTGATCGTCTCGTGCAGGCCGAACACCGTCGCGTTCAGCCACAGGTTGCGGTGGGTGAGCTGCACGCCTTTGGGCCGCGCCGTCGTGCCGGACGTGTAGTTGATCGTCGCGGTGGCACCCTCGTCGGGGGAGTCCCACGCGCGCGGCTCGGTGTCGCGCAGGAAGAGCGCGTCATCGTCACCGAGCACGAACTTGTGCTGCACGTCGAGGGAATCCAGGACATCCTTCAACGCTGGGTCGGCGAAGACCACGTCGGCTCCGCTGTGCCCGACGATGTATTCGATCTCGGCCGCCGCCAGCCGGAAATTGATCGGCACCAACACGCGTCCCCACCCCGAGACACCGAAGAACGACGTGAGCAGGCGGGCGGAGTTCTGCGAGATCACCGCGACCCGACCGCCGACCGGGACGTCGAGCTGATCGAGGCGGGCGGCCTGGGCGCGCGCCAGGGTGCCCATCTCGCGGTAGGTGACATCACCCAGGCTCGGCGCGGGTTGATCGGGCTCGTCCACCACGCCGATGCGGTCCGGGTAGACATTTACGGCCCGATCCAGGAAGTCACGGACAGTCAGCGGGTAGAACACGGAGCACCTCCGGGCGAGTCAGGAGCCGTGAGCTCCGATTACACCCGAGCCGGACCGCGATCACCAGACCCAGGTGGTCTGAGATATGCATAACAGACCGCTCAATTCGTGGCGCCGGGAACGCCGGCCAAGGGCAGCATGAGGTCGAGCACAGTCAGGAGGTTTCATGTCGGACACCGGCAGCGGCACGCTGCCGGTGTCGGCGACGCCCGCTCGCGACTCGACCTGGTGGGCCGCGGTCGCACTGCTGTTCGCCGCGGCCTTCGGGACCAACGTGCCCACCCCCCTGCTGCTCATCTACCGCGACCGCTTGGACATCTCGCCGACCGTGCTCACGGCGATCTTCGGCGTCTACGCCCTCGGGCTGGCCCCGTCACTGCTCTTCGGTGGGCCGGCGTCGGACCGGTTCGGTCGCACGCGGGTGCTCGTGCCGGCGGTCGTCCTGGCCGGCGTCGCCTCGCTGGTGTTCGTGCCAGGCGCCAACTCCGTCCCGATGCTGTTTCTGGCCCGCTTCGTCCAGGGGCTCGCCTCCGGAGCGGCCTTCAGCGTCGGCAGCGCCTGGCTGCAGGACCTGGTGGGCAAGGCGCATGCCTCGGTGGCCGCGCGCCGGGCCTCGCTCGCCCTGAACATCGGGTTCTGCCTCGGCCCGCTCACCGCCGGGTTGCTGGCGCAGTACGGCCCGCATCCGCTCGCGCTGCCCTACGTGGTGCATGTGGCCCTGGTAGCCGTGATGCTGGTGGCGGCCTACACGGTGACCCGCCACGGCGCCTGGGCAGCCAGCCGGCTCGGCTCGCCGGGCTCGGGACTGCTGCCACGCACCGGTCTGCGCGGGCAGGCCCGCCGTACCTTCCGGCGCACACTGATCCCGACCTCGATCTGCGTGTACGCGTTCCCGTCCGTGGCGATAACCGTGCTGCCGTTGGTCTTGGCGCACCAGTCGCACGTCGTCGCGTTCACCGGCGTCCTGTCGGCGGTGACGCTCGGATCCGGCGCACTGGTCCAGCCGTTCGCGCACCGCCTGGGTCGCAGGCGCGGGGCGATCGGAGCTGGGTTGGGAGCGCTGGGTTACTCCGTCGGTGCCATGACTGCGGTCCTGCACTCGCTGCCGCTCGTTCTCGTCGGTGGCGCGTTGCTGGGGGCCGGTGGTGGGCTCTGCCTCAACGCGGGGCTGACCTTGGTCGCCCAACTGTCGACCCACGAGACCCGCGGCGCCACCAACGGAGTCTTCTACGCCTGGGCCTACCTGGGTTTTGCCGCCCCGCTTCTCACGACGGCATTCGTCGACGTCGACCGCCTCGTCGGGCCGCTGGTCGTGCTCGCGATCGTCAGCGCACTGACCGCGGCGTGGTTGAGGTGGCGACTAGCAAGCGAAGAGCACTAGGGCGTCACCCGGTCGAACGCCGCGCGCGACACTGCCTGAGCGCGGTGCGCCTGCTTCGAGGCCTTGCGCGCTGCCTTCGCAGCCTTGGCCTCGGCCTTGGCCCGGGCGACCTTCACGTTGGACGTCGTCTTGGCCGCCCGCCGAGCGGTGGAGGCCTTGACGTCGTGGGTCAGTTCGATGCGCTTGTCGTGCACCGGTTCGAGCGCCGAGTCGACGATCAGGCTGGCCGCGATACCCAGCATCCAGATGTCCTTGGCGATCGGCGTTCCCTTCTGCGTGGGACGGATGCTGCCCTGCTCGTGCATCCCGGGCGTGCGCCAGTACAGGCCGAGCAGGCTGCCGGAGAAGCCGGCTAGGGCCAAGCCGGTCAGGGCGGCCGGGGCGAAGGGCACGAGCAGCGCCGAGCCCAGGGCGATCTCGCTGACGGCCAGGGTCTTGAGGAACGGGCTGGGCGGCACCTTGTCGAGTGCCGGATATGCCTCGGACGCCATCCCGTGCAGTGCCTTGGCCGTCGCGTCGTCGCCCTTGAGCTTGCCGATACCCGAGTTCAGGATGAAGGCACCGGTGACGATGCGAGTCGGTGCTCGGCGCAATTTCGCTGACAGGCTCATGTCGTCTCCTTGGTTAGGCGAGCGGTCGCTGATGGGCAGACCGCTCCTATCGGCTCATACCCACGAGGGCAGCCACATATGCGCGTGCCAGGTGTCGTACGTGAGCAGGCCGCCGGTGAAGATCGGCCACATCCAGGCGAAGTCCACCACGACCAGCCCGAGGAACACCGCGACCCCGGCGATGCCCCATTGCCTGCGGCGCAGGCTGGCTCGATCGCGAAAGCCATCGCCGGTGCGCCGCAGGGCCGGGCCGAGCATGACACCCAGCGCGAGCGTCACCGCGATGATCAGGAACGGGACGAGTGGCGCCATGTAGAACAGGAACTTCGTGCGCTTGGCGTCGGGGAACCACACGAACCAGCCGGCGACGAACGACACCCAGACGGCGCCGGCCCGCCAGTCGCGCGTGGTGATCCAGTGCCAGGCCAGCCAGAGCAGCGCGGGTACGAAGGCCCACCACATGAGCGGGGTGCCGATCAACAGGATCTCGCGCGAGCATGTTGACGACCCGCACGTTGTCTCCGCGCCGTTGTAGGAGAAGTCGACCGGCCGACCCAGGACCAGCCAGCTCCACTGGTTGGACTCGTAGGGGTGCCCGCTGTCGAGTCCCTCGTGGAAGCGGTAAGCGTTGAGCATGTACGAGCCGAGCGAGCGGATCGGACCGGGCAGCCAGCCCCAGTCGAACGGCGGGTGCAGCCCGAGCGGCAGGTTGAGGTGCGTCGACGTATTGTGGCCGTCGGCGTAGTGCCGGCTCCAGCTGTTCTCGCCGGTGAACCAGCCGAGATAACTCAGCAGGTAGACCGCGATCGGGGCGGCGAGCAGCGACCCGGAGGCCGGCAGCACCGAGCGGCGCAGCGTGTTGGCGCTGGGGCGCTTCAGGCCAGCGGACTTCAACGCGGCTCGGTCCCAGACGAAGCTGAGGATGACGAAGAGCACGAAGAACGAGGCGGCCGACCACTTCACTGCGCAGGCGGCGCCGAACATGACGCCGGCCATCAGTCGCCAGGGCCGCGGGCCGAGGCTCGGCGCGCCAGAGCTGAGCTCGGCGCCGTCGGCGATCAGCCCCGCCAGCCGGGCCCGCACCTGGTCGCGGTCGACGACGAGTGCGCCGAAGCCGCCCAGCACGAACGTCTGCAGGAAGATGTCGAGCAGCGCGGTGCGCGACAGCACCAGCGAGAGCCCGTCGAGGGCGAGCAGCAGGCCGGCGATGGCGCCGAACAGGTTCGAGTGCAGCATCCTGCGCACGATGCGGGTGATCAGGATGACGGAGACGATGCCGGCGATGATCGGGGCCAGCCGCCAACCCACCGAGGTGTTACCGAGTACCTGCGACGACAGGCCGATCAGCCATTTGCCCA
>JBDTXT010000264.1:0-4549 GCA_040006035.1 Pseudonocardiales bacterium
AGAAGACGGTGGACGCCGTCCTGCGTGGACTGCAGTCGACTCTGGAGGACGCCGCACGCAAGGGCGAGAAGGTCAGCGTGCCTGGCTTCTTCGCTCTGTCAGTAGGCCAACGCGCCGCCCGTGAGGGACGCAACCCCGCTACCGGCGCGACCATCCAGATCCCGGCCGCCAAGACGGTGAAGTTCAGCCCTGGCAGTGCTCTGAAGGAAGCTGCCAACAGCTAGGACCGATACGGCGAAGGGCCGCCCTTGGTGCTCGACGTTGCGGTCGGGGACGGGGTCTTGGTCGTCGTGGCCGAGTTCGTCGACGTGGGACTCGGCGACGGGGTGGGTGACGGCGCCGGGGGCGGCCCCTTGGCGTCAGCGGTTGCGATGGCCGCGGTCAGGGAGGCCAGGGTCGGGTTGCCCAGCTTCTTGCCGTTGACGAGCACAGTTGGTGTCCCGGTCACGGCCCGTTTGCTCGAGTCCTCAGTCATCGCCGCGACCAGCGCCTTGTGCTGCTCGGACTGCACGCACGTCGTGAACGTGGCCGTCGCTCCGGTGGCCAGGCCCGCCTCCTGCGCGCTGGTGAGGAAGCGGCCGTCGGTCAAGCCGTTGCTGTTCTCCTTGGGTTGGACGTCCGGCTTGAACAGGATGTCGTGGAACTTCACGAACGCGTCGACGCTGACATCCGACGCGCACAGCGCCGCATTGGTCGCCCGCGTCGAGTACTCGGTGCCGTTGGACAGGGAGTCGAGGAACGCGATCGGGTGGTAGCGCACCTGCGCCTTGTTGGCTCGCACGTCAGCCTCGAGCGTCGCGCCGACCGACTCTTCGAACTTCCCGCAGACCGGGCACATGAAATCCTCGAACACGTCGACCGTCGCGGCCGCCTTCTTCCCGTACACCACGCCGTTCTTGACGCTGGCGTTCGCGGCGGTCAGGTCGCCGGAGATCTTGGCCCGGCCGCCCTGCACGCCGATGCCGATGATCGAGACCAGCAGGACGACGATCGCGAGCGAGGCGTTGACGTAGCGCGAGCGCTCCCGTGCCTCCTTTCGCTTGGCCTCCAGCACCGCGTTGTACTTGCGCTGCCCGTGCTCGGTACGCATCCGCTTGGCCGACGGCGGCTCGATGTAGTCGTTGCGGGCGAGGAACTCCTCGATCGAGATCCGCGTCTGGCTCCACACGACGAGATACGCCGCGAGGATCAGCAGGCCGACGTCGCGCAGGATGTCGAGCGTGTAGTGCGTCGAGCCGGTGGTCACGCCCCCGCCACTGAAGCAGCCGCAGTCCAACTGGATGTCGCGTACCGCGGCCTGGAGGAGCCCGATCAGGAACACGAGTAACAGCGCTGCGGACACGATGGCCGCGATCCGCACGGCAACGCCGACGATCAGCAGCAGGCCGAGGCACACCTCGAGCACCGGCATCCCGTAGCCCATGGCCTTGGACAGCCACTCCGGGGTGGCGTCGTAGGCTCGCACCGTCTGGACGAAGGCGCGCGGGTCGTGCAGCTTGGACCAGCCGGCCCACAACCAGATCACACCCAGGACGAGACGGATGACGGTGCTGAGCCAAGGTCGTATTGAGTTCCAGGTCACGAGCGGTGATTCTGCCTTAAGCCCGATTTGGTCAAGCCTGGGCCGTCAGCGGCAGGTCGTGCGCCATCAGCTCTGCCTCGTTGTCGCTCTGCAGGAACGTGACCCGCGCGTAGTCGTCCGCGCCGAAAAGCAGCACCTGTGCCGAGTGGGTCTGGCCACCGTCCTCGGCCAGCGCGACGTGCGAGGCAGCCTGGGCGGCATCGATCTGGGTCTGGGTCCCCCGCAGCCCGACGAAGGTGGCGCCCACGCCGCTGGTGAAGTTCGACAGCCATTTGTCGATCACCGCGGCGGTGTCGTGCTTGACGTCGGTCGAGACGAACACGACGTAGGTCTGACGCTGCAGCGCCGCAGGCACCTTGGTGAGGGCTTGGTGGATATCGGCCATCGTCGCCGGGCAGACGTCCGGGCAGTTCGTGTAACCGAAGAAGACCAGCGTGGGATGCCGGGCCGTGCGCGTTCCGAACGCGAACGGTTTGCCCTTGGTGTCGGTGAGCGTGAAGGACGGCCGGGGCTGCGGCGGAACGAGGCCAGCCCCCTGGAATCCGGATCCGCCCTGCGGCTGGCCGTTGAGCTCGGACGGCTGCTGGCTGCCCCCGGCATGCTTGGTCGAACTGGAGCAGCCGCTGAGCGCAGCCGCGGCGGCGAGGAATCCGCACAGAACGGCGACGCGGGCACGGTGCATCACGCAGTGCCCAACTGCCTGCGGGTGTCGCGCGTGACGTAGTGCTCGGCAACGAAGGACATGCTCGGGACGGTACCGGCCAGCATCACCACGGCAATCCGCAGCCACGGCCAGCGCATCTTGAGGCCGAGGTTGACCGTCGCGATCACATACAGCAGGTACAGGTAGCCGTGCGCGACCCAGAGGATGGCGGTGCCGGGCTCGAGGTGGCCGAGATGAACAAGGTCCTTGAGCACCAGCGCGATCGTGCCCGCGATCAGCACGATGCCGGTCGTGAACGCCATAATTCGGTAGCGCAGCAGGGCGCCGGCGACCTTGGGCCGGGCTGGGCTCGCGGCGGTGGCCCGCTGGGTCACGGGGTAATCCCTTCGGGGCGGCCGGCGGCCGTTGAATCGGCGTCGAGCCGGGCCAGGTAGTCGTTGTAAGCCGCGTGCGCAGGGTCAGCGGCCGGTGCGGGCGAGACGGCGCTCTGCGGCATCACGTACCGACGATAGGCGACCGGCTGCTCGGGGTCGGGCAGCGGCTCAGGTTGTGGCGGCCGGCCGGCGCGGTACGTCTGACCTGCGGGCGTGTCACTCGAGCGCCGACCCGAATCGCGCATGATCCGGGCCCACATGGTGAGCACGAACAGGCTGAAGGCCCACCACTGCAGCGCATACCCGAAGTTTTGGATGCTGAAGTGCTTGGCTTGGGAGACGTGCAGTTGCCAGCGGCCGAGCAGCACCATCGCCACGACGAGGGCCACCGTGATCAGGTGCAGCACGAGCCAGCCAGGGGACAGGGCGAACCGAAGCCTGCGCAGCACCTGTCAACGGTACGTCAGCCCTCATTCCAGCAGACGGCCGGCGAAGTCGACGTCCGAGTGCTGATCCAGCCAGGCCGTCAGCTCGGTCGGCACCTCCGGGACGGCGACGGGCGTGAACTCGGTTAATGAGCCCCGGCGTACAAGCCGCTGCGGAAGTTGACTCGCAGCGCCTCGTCGAGGTCGGGGAAGTCGCTGCGGTTGTGGCAGCCGCGGGTCTCGGTGCGCACGAGCGCTCCGCGCAGGGTGGCCTCGGCCAGCGGCACCCCGGCGCGCAGATCGAGCACCTGCGAAGAAGACCGACAAACGACGGAGCCCCCGAAATTCGGGGGCTCCGTAGGTAGGTATAGGTGGAGGTGGCGGGAATCGAACCCGCGTCCTCTGTCGCTTCAACAGGACTTCTCCGGGCGCAGTGTGCGCTGCCTCTACTCGGCCCCACCGGTCATGCACACAAGCCGGTGTGACGGGCCCAGTCGCTGTGAGATGTCCCGTCCTGCTCCGCGACCGGGAAGGACGGTAAGCCACCTAGCTGATGCCAGCATCCGGGCCGGTGACGAGCCCGGGCTGACAGATCCGCTCTGCTACTTAGGCAGCGAGAGCGAAATCAGCGCGATTTGAATCGGCGCTTATTTTTGTGTGCGTCGCTTGTTTAACGAGGGCAGCAACGCGAACCTCGGCCCGCTTCTCCTGTATCGACGTCCAGAGTCGAAACCGTTCACCCCCTTGGTGGTGCGATGCTAAGTCTAGCGGGCCGCCATGTCAGAAGGCGGCCCCTCGTCAGATGCTCAGGGCTAGCGGCGCGCCGCCTTAGGCCCGTCGGCAAGTGGGAAACGAGAACCGCCCGGCCAGGCCCAGGCCCTCGGATCGGGTGTCCTCCGGCTCCTCCGGTCCGTAGAGGCCTGGCGGGAAGGTCTGCGGCGTCACGGTCGGCCCCGCCGCGGCGATCACCCGGGTCACGAACGCCGGCGTGACCGCCAGCACCTCGGCCGCCAGCCAGTTGAGCCAGTTGACGACCTCGGGGGTGGCATCGAAGCCGTCCCGGGCCTGCTCGGACCCACCGCCCAAGGCCACCGGGTCGATCAGGGTCGTGCCGACGAACCGGGACAGCCGGGCCACCGGTACCGACTCGGCGCGCCGCGATCGTGTTGCTCGGTGGCTCCCCATCCTGTCTAGATCCCCCGATCAGCCACTGCGTACCGGCACACTAACGAAACCGACACCGGTAATGTCGAACCGGCCGGGTCAGCCCGCCAGCAGGCGCGCCGTGTTGTGCCAGCAGACGGCGCGCAGCCAGTCATCGCCGAGATCGAAGTCCTGGAGCGCGGCCAGTTGGGTGGCATACGGGTAGGGAATGTTCGGGAAATCCGTGCCGAGCAGCACCCGGTCCTGCGCCTGGCCGAGACGCGCGAGCACGTCCGCGCCCAGGGACGGCAGCCCCGGCACCCAGCCGGTGCCCACCATCGTCGTGTCGACGTACACATTC
>JBDTXT010000265.1:0-4546 GCA_040006035.1 Pseudonocardiales bacterium
GTCAACCTCGACCTGATCTACGGCGCGCCGTACGAGACGGACGCCGACTGGCAGATGTCCCTGGACGCCGCGATCGGCGCCGGCCCGGACCACATCAGCGCTTACGCGCTGATCGTGGAGGAGGGCACCGCGCTGGCGCGCCAGGTCGCGCAGGGCGTCGTGCCGGCCCCCGACGACGACGTGCTGGCTGATCGCTACGTCATGGCCGACGAGGCGCTGCAGGCAGCCGGCTTCGAGTGGTACGAGGTCTCGAACTGGGCCACCACCCCGGCCGGCCGCTGCCGGCACAACGAGCTGTACTGGAGTGACGCGTCGTGGTGGGGCGCTGGCCCGGGCGCGCACAGCCACGTCGGCGGCGTGCGGTGGTGGAACGTGAAGCACCCGGTGCGTTACACGGCCATGCTCGAGTCGGCCAGCAGTCCGGCCGCGGCCCGCGAGACGCTCGACGAGCGGGCGCGCTACACCGAGCGGGTGATGCTGGGCGTCCGGATGCGCGCCGGGTTGGCGGTGTCGGAACTGCCGACGGCATCTCGGCGCCTGGTTCCGCAGTTGGCGACGTGGGGCCTCATCGAACACGCCGACTCCGCCCCGGACCGGGTGGTGCTGACCCAGCGCGGTCGGCTGATGGCTGACGCGGTGGTGCGTGAGCTACTCGCCTGACGAGCCCGGGCGCAGCGCGTCCAGGTCGAGCACCCGTATGTGCATCGTCTGCCGGTTCTGCAGCGCGGCGCGCAGAGCCCGGTGCAGGCCGTCCTCCAGATAGGTCTCGCCCCGCCACAGCACCGCGTGCGGGAACAGGTCGCCGTAGAACGTCGAGTCCTCGTCGAGCAGGTGATCCAGGGCCAGTTCTCGCTTGGTAGCGGTGAGCTCGGACAGGCGCATCGTGCGCGGCGGGATCGTGGCCCAGTCGCGCGAGGAGAACCCATGGTCAGGGTAAGGACGTCCATCGCGTACCGCCTTGAAGATCACTGAACATCCCTAGCCGTGCGACAAGATCTCTGAGCGTCTAGAGCCTAGCGGGGCGGGCGCCAGCGTCTGGCTCGCCGTGACTCCGTCCGCGCGCTCTAAGCTGGCGGTCAGGAAGGTCGACGAGAGGAAGATGGTCGAGGTGACTGTCGAGGAGCGCAAGCTCGAGGTGCTGCGCGCCATCGTCGAGGACTTCATCGCGACCAACGAGCCGGTCGGCAGCAAGGCGCTGGCCGATCGGCACAGTCTCGGCGTCTCGCCCGCGACCATTCGCAACGACATGGCCTCCCTCGAGGAGGAGGGGCTGATCGCCCAGCCGCACACCAGCGCGGGCCGGATCCCCACCGACGCCGGCTACCGGCTGTTCGTCGACCAGTTGACCGAGATCAAGCCGCTGTCGATCGCCGAGAAGCGCGCCATCCAGGCGTTCCTGGACGACGCCGTCGACCTCGACGACGTGCTGCGCCGCGCCGTGCGCACCCTGGCTCAACTCACCCGCAACGTTGCGGTCGTGCAGTACCCGTCGTTGTCGCGGAGCAAGGTCCGCCATGTCGAGCTCGTCTCGCTGTCTGCCTCGCGGCTGATGCTTATTCTCATCACCGACACCGGCCGGGTGGAGCAGCGCGTCGTCGAGTTGCCGGCACCGGTCGGCGACGAGGCCGTAGCCGACCTGCGCACGATTCTCAACGCCCGGTTGCGCGACCGTCCGCTGGCCGAGGCGCCCGAAGCCATCACCGAACTGCCGGTGCAGGTCGCGCCCGAACTGCGCGGGTTGTTGGCGACGCTGACCGCAGTGCTGCTGGAGACCTTGTTCGAGCACCAGAGCGACCGCATAGTCCTCGGCGGTACCGCGAACCTGACTGAGCACGCGATGGACTTCCCGGCGATCCGGCCGGTGCTCGAGGCGCTCGAGGAACAGGTCGTGCTGCTGCGCCTGCTCGACCGCTCCGGCGCCACCAGCCAGATCGTCGTACGGATCGGCAACGAGAACAACCACGAAGGGCTGCTGACGACCTCGGTGGTCACCAGCGGCTACGGCGCGCGCGGCGCGTCGCTCGGTGCGGTGGGTGTGCTCGGGCCACGGCGGATGGACTACGCCCACACGATGGCCCGGGTGGCCGCGGTGGCCGGCTATGTGGGCGACCTGCTGGCTGAGCGGTGAGCCCAGCGGTGAGCCCGGTCACCGGCCTGCCGCCCGTACACTTGCTTGGCACTCGCCGCTGCTGAGTGCCAGACGAATTTCGAGGACGGGGACGGTGACGTGGCGCAGGCCCCACGCGACTACTACGGCATGCTCGGCATCGGCAAGGACGCCACCCAAGAGGAGATCAAGCGGGCTTACCGCAAGCTCGCGCGCGAGCTGCACCCGGACGTGAACCCGAACCCCAGCGAGCAGGACCGTTTCAAGGCGGTGACTACGGCCTACGAGGTGCTCTCGGACCCTGAGAAGCGCCGCATCGTCGACCTGGGCGGCGACCCCCTCGCCCAGAGTGCAGGCACCGCGGGCAATCCGTTCTCCGGCTTCGGCGGGGGCTTCGGTGACGTGTTCGAGGCGTTCTTCGGCGGTGGCACGGCTGGCGGCGGGCGTGGCAGGCGCAGCCGGGTGCGGCCCGGTGGCGACGCACTGTTGCAGCTGTCCTTGTCGCTCGAGGAGGCCGTGTTCGGGGTGCGCCGCGAACTGACCGTCGAGACCGCCGTGGTGTGCACTACGTGCAGCGGCAGCGGCTGCGCGCCGGGCACCTCGCCGCGCACCTGCCAGTCCTGTGGCGGCGCCGGCGAGATCCAGTCGGTGCAGCGCTCGTTCCTCGGCCAGGTGATGACCACGCGGGCCTGCTCGGCGTGCGCCGGCACTGGCGAGCAGATCGTCTCGCCCTGCCCGACGTGCGGCACCGAGGGACGCGTGCGGGCCCGCCGCACCATCACCGTCGACGTGCCTGCCGGCATCGAGGACGGCATGCGGATCCGGCTGTCCGGTCAGGGCGAGGTCGGGCCGGGCGGCGGAGCGGCCGGGGACCTCTACGTCGAGATTTCCGAGCAGCGGCACGACACGTTCACCCGCGACGGATCGGACCTGCACTGCACGATCACGCTGCCGGTGACCTCGGCCGCGCTGGGCACCGACCTGGTGCTGACCACGCTCGACGGTGAGGAGAAGCTCGACATCCGAGCCGGCACCCAGGGCGGTGCGGTAATGACGCTGCGCGGCAAGGGAGTGCCCAGGTTGCGCAGCTCGATCCGGGGCGACCTGCACGTGCACGTCGAGGTGCGCACCCCCACCAAGCTGGACGAGGCGCAGGAGCGGCTGCTGCGTGAGTTCGCCGCGTTGCGCAACGAAGAGGTGGCGGTCGGATCCAAGGGCGGCAGCTTGTTCGGCAAGGTGCGCGATGCGTTTGGCGGCCGGTGAGCGCACCGCGCAGTCGATGACGCCGCCGCTGTTCCTGCTCGACCCGCTGCCCGACGTCGACTCGTTCGTGCTTGGCGGCGACGAGGGGCGCCATGCCTCGCGGGTCCAGCGATTACAGGTGGGTCAGGCATTGCGCGTCGCCGACGGCCGGGGCGCGGCGTGCGACTGCCTGGTGGCCGAGGTGCTCACCGACGGACTACGCCTGACCGTCCTCGCGCGGCGAACCGAACCGCGGCCAGACCCGCGCCTGGTCGTGGTGCAGGCGCTGCCCAAGGGTGATCGCGGCGAGTTGGCCGTCGAGATGTTGACCGAGCTGGGTGTGGACGAGGTCGTGCCGTGGGCCGCGGCGCGCTCGATCACCCAGTGGCGCGACGCCCGCGGGGCGAAGGCCCTGGAGCGGTGGCGGCGCATCGCCCGCGAGGCCGCTAAGCAGAGCCGCCGCGTCCACATCCCGTTGGTCACCGAGCTGGCCACGACGGGCGACGTCGTTGACCGGCTGCGAGCCGGCACGGGGCTGGTGCTGCATGAGGGGGCAGCCGCGTCCTTGGCCGGTGCCGCGCTGCCGACGGCCGGCGAGGTCGTCCTCGTCGTCGGCCCCGAGGGCGGGATCACCGACGACGAGCTCGCCGCATTCGCCGCGGCCGGTGGGCTGGCCGTCCGGCTGGGTACCCCGGTACTGCGCACCTCGACCGCCGGCGTCGCCGCACTGGCCGCACTCTCGGTACGCCTGGACCGCTGGCAGTAGCCTGCGCGCATGGCTGATGACTGCCTCTTCTGCAAGATCGTGGCCGGTGACATTCCCGCGACCGTGCTGCACGAGGACGATCACACAATCGCTTTCGCCGACCTCAATCCGCAGGCGCCGGTGCACGTCCTGGTGGTGCCCAAGCAGCACATCCCCGATGTCGCGGCCCTCGGCGCCGACGCCGAGGCAAGTGCCGCGGTGTTGCGCGGCATCCGGGCCGTGGCCGCCGAGCAGGGATTGACCGACTTCCGCACTGTGTTCAACACCGGTGCCGGGGTCGGGCAGAGCGTGTTCCACGTGCATGCCCACGTGCTGGCCGGTCGGCCGATGGGCTGGCCGCCAGGCTGAGGCAGTTGGGCAGCCACCCACAATCGGGAAATCGGGGCGCGGCGCCGGTACAGTGGGCTGGTCCACGTTTCCGGCCAGAAAGC
>JBDTXT010000266.1:0-4538 GCA_040006035.1 Pseudonocardiales bacterium
CCGTCGGCGATCTCGGGGACCTCGAGCGCGAACAGCTTGCGCACCAGGTTGGGGTGGGTGCGGCTGACCGTCACCTGGGGGCCGCGCATCCCCCGCGCGACGCCCACGACATAGCACTTGAGGCGGGTGCCGTGGGTGTACTGCTCGCCAGGCACCTGCTCGGACTGCGGCAGGATCGCCTCGACCTTGCCGATGTCGACCAGCACGATCCCCCGCTGGGAGGCCTGGGCGTCGGCCTGGATGACGCCGGTGACGATGTCGCCCTCGCGCCCGGAGTACTCGCCGAAAGTCTGGTCGTGCTCGGCATCGCGCAGTCGCTGCAGGATCACCTGCCGCGCCGTCATCGCGGCGACCCGCCCGAAATCGGTCGGCGTGTCGTCATACTCCTCGACCAGTTCGCCGTCAGGCCCCAGTTCCTGAGCCCATACGACGACATCGCCGCTCTTGCGGTCGATCGAGACGCGGGCGTGCGGCATCGAGTGCGGCGTGTGCTTGTAGGCCGTCAGCAACGCGGTCTCGAGTGCGTCGACGATAAGTTCGAAGGAGATCTCCTTCTCCCGCTCGATGCTGTGCAGTGCGGTGATGTCGACCTGGACCATGGCTCAGCCCTCCTCTGCGACGTCGCCGGGGACGTCATTCGGCCGGTTGAACTCGACCTCGACGGTGCCGCGACCGAGTTCACCCCACGGGATGTCGCGGCGGACGCCGGCGACCTCGAGCGTGACGCCGGAGCCGGATGCGTCGACGACGCGGCCGGTGACGGGCCGGTCCGCGACCGGCACGGTCACCAGGCGGCCACGGGCGCGGCGCCAGTGGCGTGGCTCGGTGAGCGGACGGTCGACACCGGGCGAGCTGACCTCCAGCACATACGGGCCGGCGAAGGCGACACCACCGGGTCCGTCGGCGTCGAGCGCGTCGATGGCGGCGGATACGACCCTGCTCACCTCGGCCACCGCATCGAGGTCGATCCCTCCGTCGGCATCGACGCTCACGCGGAGCAGGCTGCGCCGGCCGGCGACCGAGACAGCGACGTCCTCCAGGTCGTAACCGGCGGCTGTGACGACGGGACCGAGCAAGCCGAGCAGGCGCTCACGCGTCTGAGCAGCGGACCCGCCTACGATTTCGGGCGGCATGCTTCGCTCCTGTTCTGCAGTTGTGGCTTACGAGGGTATCGGCTCTGCCACACTTGCTGCGCCATGAATGAGCCAGTCCGCGGTCCTGCCCACGCCGCGCCCGAGGACCACGCCGCGCCCGAGGACCACGCCGCCGGCGTGTCGCGCCGCAGCGTGCTGCTCGGCGGCGCGTTCGTCCTCGCCGCAGCCGGGGGTGGCGTTGCGGTGGGCGCACTGCGCCCGGTGGCCTCCCCGGACAAACCGACCGGTCGCCCGCCGGTCGAGCTGGTCGCGGCGCTTACTGCCGAGAATGTCCTGCTCGCGGCCATCGACTCGACCACGGGCGGCTCCCCAGCCGTCCGCGTCGCGTTGCGGCAGGTCAGAGCCGATCACCTGGCCCACCGGACTGCTCTGCAGGCGGCCGTCGACTCCTACCCGGAGCCAGCCGTGAGCACCTCCCCGTCGGGTACGGGCGCGGTTGCGGCGCTCACCGTGAGCGGTCTGCGCAGCGCCGAGCAGCAGGCCGCAGCCCGGGCCGGCACCCGCGCCGGGCGCCTGCGCGGCCGCGAGGCCGCCCTGCTGGCCAGCATCGCCGCGTCCGAGGCCACGCACGCGGTGCTGTTCGGATGAGGAGCCGGAAGCACGCTGCTCCCCTCCCGAGCGGCCCGGATGGTTGTTCTGCGGGGCCAGCATGAGCGCGCTCACCGACGCGTGGCAGCAGGCCCTGGGCGCTGAACAGCAGGCGGCGTTCGGGTACCCCTTGGCCGGCCCACGCCTGGACTCGGGTACGGACCTGGCCCGCACCTGCCAGGCCGCCCACGAGGTGCTGCGTGACCAGACCGCGTCAGCGATCGAGAAGGCAGGGGCGACGCCGGCCCTCCCGCCGGCGGACTTCCCGTCGCTGTACCCAGTGCCTGACGCCGGCGCGGCGCAGCGACTGGCCATCCGGCTGGAGCAGGACGCCGCGAGGGCGTGGCGCTACCTGTACGCCGTCGCGGCGCAGGGCAGCGGCGCCGACTCGGTCGCGGCCCGAACAGCCGCGCAGGCGGCGCTCACCGCGAGCGCGGTCCGTGCCACCCAGTGGCGGCTGCTGGTCGATCCGGCCCGGGCGACTGTCGCCTTCCCCGGGATCTGACCGTCCGGGATTCAGAAGCCGGTGCCGTGCACGGGCTGGCGGTCGCCCAGCAGCGCGCGGTCCAGCCGGGTTAGCTGCGCCGGGTCGTCGGCCGCGGCCTTTCCGGCCCGCGCCAGCGTCTCGAGCCGCACGCCGCCCAGGTAGGCCGAGCCCAGGGCTGCCACCCCCAGCGAGATGTCCGAGCCGCGCTCGGTGCGCTCGCAGGTGGCGCCGTCCGGACCGCCGCGCAGCAGGTAGCGGCCATCACCGAACAGGTCGTCATGCACCTGGATGACAGTCTCGACGTCGACGGCATAGCAGCGGGCCGCCAGCATCGCCGCTACGTCGAGCGGCCGCACCCACAACCCGTCGGCGATCACGGTCGTGCGCACCTGGCGGGCGTCGGTGAGTAGGTGCGGCAAGGGGTCGTCGCCCGGGATGCGATAGGACTCGATGGTGCCGAACAGGTCCATGCCCAGCAGCACCTGCCAAAGCGCGGCACGCGCGTCGCTCGTCACGGCGACGTAGTCGGTAAGGAGGCACAGATGCCGCGGATGGCCGTCGTTCCAGTCGGTCTTGGCCCGGTAGGTGACGTAGCCGTCTGCATGCACCAGGTGAAACAGTGCTGACATGCCGCCACGCTGTGACTCGCGGTCGAGCAGCAGGTAGTCCCACCAGGTTTCGAGTCGGGTGAGCGCTCCCGGCGTCTGCTCGCACCAGCGCCGGTGGATGTCGGGCAGCAACTCGCGCGCCCGCGCTGTCGAGACGATCTCGACCGCGCCCGCGTCCCCCGGGCGCGTCAGCGTGGCCCGGCGGCGATCGACGGACGTCGTGCGGACTTCGGAGGCCGCGCCGTAGCCGAAGCGGCCGTAGATACCGCCCTCGCTCGCGGTCAGGATGGCGGCCGGCACCCCGGCCTCAACGAAGTTGCGCAACTGCCGGTGCATCAGCTCACGCAGGATGCCGCGGCGGCGGTAGGTCGGATCGACCGACACCCACGTGACGCCCGGGACGTCGAGCGTGCCGCCTGGCACGGTCATCGAGAACGGGAAGTCACCGGTGACGCCGACGATGCGCTCGCCGTCGACCGCGACCAGGAATCGCGCGGGGTCGATCATGGTGAGTGCGTCGGTGAGTTCCTCGTCGGAGATGTGCGCGCCGAAGCTTGCCCCGTCGACCGCCGCAATCTCGGGAAAATCTGCGAGCGTCGCCGTTCTGATCGTGAAGTCCACGGCCTGGAGTCTCCCCTTCGGCTCGGACCGTGCCAACCGGTTATCCGACCGGCACCTGGAAGGAGTCGTCGTCGGCTCGGGCGAACTGCGAGTTATAGAGGGCGTGATAGGCGCCCTCGCGGTCCAGCAGTTCGGCGTGGGTGCCCTGCTCCACGATGCTGCCGTGTTCCATGACCAAAATCAGGTCCGCGTCGCGGATGGTCGAGAGCCGATGGGCGATCACGAAACTGGTCCGGTTGGAGCGCAGCGCAGCCATCGCGTGCTGGACGAGCACCTCGGTACGGGTGTCGACCGAGCTGGTGGCTTCGTCGAGGATCAGCAGCGACGGATTGGCCAGGAACGCGCGGGCGATCGTGATCAGCTGCTTCTGCCCGGTGCTGATGTTGCTGCTCTCCTCGTCGATGACGGTGTCGTAGCCGTCGGGCAGCGACTGCACGAACCGGTCCACATAGGTCGCCTTCGCGGCGGCCAGGATGTCGGCCTCGCTGGCGTCGGGACGGCCGTAGGCGAGGTTGTCGCGGATCGTGCCGCCGAACAGCCAGGCGTCCTGCAGCACCATCCCGATCTCGCCGCGCAACTGGTCGCGGCGCATGGTCGTGATGTCGACGCCGTCGAGGGTGATCCGTCCCGAGTGGAGCTCGTAGAACCGCATGATCAGGTTGACCAGCGTCGTCTTGCCTGCGCCGGTCGGCCCGACGATCGCGATCGTGTGGCCCGGTTCGGCGACGAGCGACACATCCTCGATGAGCGGCTCGTCCGGCGCGTAGCGGAACGACACGCGCTCGAACTCGACGCGTCCGCAGCGGTCACCGACCGGCACGGGCTGGGCCGGGTCGGCGCTCTGCTCCGGGGCGTCGAGCAGGTCGAACACCCGCTCGGCCGAGGCCACCCCCGACTGGAGCAGGTTGGCCATCGAGGCCACCTGGGTCAGCGGCTGGGTGAACTGCCGCGAATACTGGATGAACGCCTGCACGTCACCGAGGCTCATCGAACCGGACGCCACCCGCAGGCCACCGACGACGGCGATGGCGACGTAGTTCAGGTTCCCGATGAACATCATCGCCGGCATGATGATCCCGG
>JBDTXT010000267.1:0-4512 GCA_040006035.1 Pseudonocardiales bacterium
ACCAGCTTGTACGGCGCGGTGATCCGCATCGTCTCGACCACGCCGGGCAGGCCGTCGGCGTCGAGAGTCTCCAGCACGTCCTCGGTACCGACGACGCCGATGATCGTGCGGGTCACGCCGCGACTGACGAACGCCTGCCCGCCGTGCACGTCGATGTGCGCGACGACGTCGGCAATGTCGGTGTCCGATGCGCCCGGCGCCATGACGATGACCATGCGCAGACCCTATCCACCGCCCCGTTGCGTGATAGCGGCCTGCTCAACGGGGGGCGGCAAAGCGGGTGGCACCCAGGAAACCGATTGGGTGCTCGGTCGCGCCGGTCAGCGCAAGGTCGGCCAGGATCTCGCCGACCACCGGGCTGAACTTGAAACCGTGACCCGAGAAGCCGGCGGCGATGGCCACCCGTCCCTGGCTTGCGGGCAGCAGGTCGATCACGAAGTGCTCGTCGGGCGTCATCGTGTACATGCAGACACGAGCCTCGGCGTGCTCGCCGGCCAGGCCGGGAATCCGGGCGGCCAGCGCGGCGCGCATCTCGGCCCGTTCAGCCGCCGTGACACCGCGCTCGACGGTGTCGGGGCTGGCGACGTCGCCGCCCCGGTAGTGGAATCCCGCCTTTATCCCACCGGACGGATCGCCGATGAGCGGAAAGCCGTAGATCCCGTCGTGCGGCCCCATCTCGATGAAGTACACCGGAAACCTGGCCGGATCGAACTCGGCTGCATCCACCACGGGGCGCACGTAGTGCATGACCCGCCGCACCACCTGCAGCGGCACGTCGAGCGCGGGCGCCAGCGGGCCGGTCCAAGCTCCCGCGGCCAGCACCAGCCGCTCAGCCCGAGCCTGCCCACCCGTGAACTCAACCGCCACGCCGTCACCGTCCAGGCGCCACCCGGTGACCTTGACCCCGAAGCGCAGCTCCGCGCCGTCCAGGCGAGCCAGGTCCAGGTGCGCACGCACCGTCTGCTCCGGGCTGACGAATCCGGCGTCGGCATCGAGTACCGCGATGTCGTCGGTGGGCAGGTGGAACTGCGGGTAGCGCAGCTGCAGCTGAGCCTGGTCGAGCACCTCGTGCTCAAGCCCCCACCGGTGCACGCTGGCCAGGGTCCCGCTGACGACACCGCAGTCGGGCGGGCCGATCATCAGGGCACCGGTGCGGGTGAGCAGCGGCTGGCCGACGTCGGTGCCCAGCTCGTCCCAGAGCGAGTAGGCGCGGCGTAACAACGGCACGTAATCGGGATGCTCGAAGTAGGCCATCCGCACGATCCGGGAGTCGCCGTGGCTTGAACCCAGCGCGTGCGCGGGGGTGAACTGCTCCAGACCAAGCACCGAAGCGCCGCGGCGGGCCAGGTGCCGTGCCGCCGACGAGCCCATGCCGCCGAGGCCCAACACGATGACGTCGTACCGATCGGCCATGCTGCTCATGCTGCCAGCCGGCTCAGCCCCCACTGTGCAGCGCCTTCAGCGTGGCGACGTCGGCCGCATGGTCGGTGTCGGCCGACTCGACGATGAGCGCAACCCTGCGCGTAGCCACCGAGGTGAACAAGGCCGACCCCGATGGGCGCGATCGCGCGAGCCACCCTCAGACGGTGTCGAGGGTGATCAGCGTTCCGGGGGGCACCATGGTGCCCGACGGGGGATCGATGCCGACAACCTGATCGAGCAGCCCGCCGAAGTGCTTGACGATCTTGACGCGGAAGCCGAGTGCCTTGAGCTGAGCCTTGGCCTGTTCCGACGTTGTGCCCTGGGCGATGACGGGGACCTCGACGAGCTCCGGCCCCTTCGAGACAGTGATCGTGATCAAGCTCGACTTGCGCGCCGTGCCGGTCGGGGCGATGGAGATCACACCGTCCTGGGCGATGGTGCTGCTGAAGGCCTCGGCCTTCTTGGTGGTGAAGCCGGCGGTCGTGAGCGTCTGTTTGGCCTGCTCGTACGGCGTGCCGGGGTCGATGTTGGGGATCGGGATGATCGGCTTCCCGGTCGAGACGAAGATCGTGACGTCGTCGCCGCGTTTCACCGCCGTGCCGGCAGCCGGCTTGATCCGGGTGACCCGCCCGCTGGGGACCGTGTCGCTGGCCTCCGGCGACAGGTCAGGCGCGACGTTCACGGGAATGGCTGCCAGCAGCGATTTGACCTGCTCGGGCGTCTTGCCCGTGAGGTCCTTGGGCAGCGCGAACCGCTCCGGGCCGGCCGAGAGGATGACTGTGATCGTCCGCCCACGAGGGACCCGGCTGTCCGGCCGGGGCTCGGTGCTCACGACGCGGTCGCGCGGGATCGACTCACTGAACTCCGGCGCTGGTTGTTTCGCCACCTTGTAGCCGGCTTGCGTGATCTCCTGCGCCGCTTGGGAAAAAGTCGTCCCGAGCACCTTGGGAACGTGCGAGTACCTGCCGGCGGCGAACCACCAGCCGCCGTACCCGGCAGCCAGCCCGAGCAGAATCACGATCAGCGTGGCGATGAGTGCGCGGCGGCGACGCAGGGTGCGCGGCGAGGTGAGGCTGCGCCGGCTTGGTGGCGTGACGACCGGAGGCGGCGGCGGTGGTACGGGCGGGAACTGGCGCGGCGGCGGCGCCCCGTTGCGGTGATGCACGACGGCGGTGTCGTGCTCCACATCCGACTGCCTGCGCAGCACGTCGGTGGTCTCGCCGTCGGCCGCGGGGCGCTGCGCCGCAGGCGGGACCGTGGCCCGGGTCCGGGTGCGGGGCGACGGCGGGACGGCGACCACCGGGAGTGCGAGGTCGGTGCGCACGTCGGCGAGTTCGGCCAGGAATGCGCCGGCGTCGACCGGGCGGCCCTCGGGGTCACGGTCGGTGGCGCAGACGACGAGTTCGTCGATCTCGGTCGGGATCCCCTTGACCCGTGAGGACGGCGCGGGCACCCGGCCGTGCACATGCTGGTAGGCCACGCTCATCGCCGACTCGCCCTGGTAGGGCGGCTTGCCGGTGAGCAACTCGAACAGCACCACTCCGGAGGAGTAGACGTCAGAGCGCTTGTCGGCGCGGCCCAAGCTGATCTGCTCGGGCGCGCAATACGCGACCGTGCCCATCATCAACCCGGTGCGGGTGGCCGACGCATCGGACTCGACCGCCCGCGCCAACCCGAAGTCGGCCACCTTCACGATGCCCTCGTGCGACAGCAGGATGTTCTCGGGCTTGATATCGCGGTGGACGAGGCCGGCCAGGTGCGCCGCCGACAGAGCGCTGAGTACCGGCTCCATGATCGAGACGGCCTCGGCCGGCGTGAGCCGGCCCCGCTCGCGGAGCAGCTCACGCAGCGTGCGGCCGTCGACGAGTTCCATGACCAGGAACACATGGTGACCGGCGGGACTCCTGTCCTGGCCCTGGTCGTAGACCGAAACCGCGTTGAGGTGGCTCAGCCGCGCGGCTGCCCTGGCTTCGCGGGTGAACCGGTCGCTGAAGGCGGGGTCGGCCGACAGCGCCGAGGACATGACCTTGACGGCGACGAGCCTGTCGAGCCGCTCGTCGACGGCCGAGTAGACGGTGGACATGCCGCCGCGCGCGATGCGCTCCACGATCCGGTATCGGCCTTCGAGCGTGCGGCCGACCAGAGGATCTGTCGTCGCCGTTTGCACGGCGCCGATTCTACGGTCGAAACCCGGCTGGCTCCCGGTGGCGCACCGCGAGCGAGCGCCTGGGCCTGTGGGCCGGGCGCCTAGGGTGGTGGCTGTGGCCGAGCCCGAGGACGCAGTGTCCGCGCCCACCGGCGGGTTGGCCGAGCTGCTCGCCGACGCCGACCGCCCAGGGGGTTGGCTGCTGCTCCTCGACCGGATCAGGCAGTCCTACGTCGACCTTGACGACCCGAGTTACCTGGATTTCGAGTACATGCAGGCCTTCGCCGACGTGCTCGACGCGCTGGCGCCAGGGCCGCTGGCAGTCACTCACGTCGGCGGCGGGGCGTGCACGTTGGCTCGATACATCGCCGCCGCCCGGCCCGGCTCACCGCAGATCGTGCTGGAGCCCGACGCCGCGCTGAGCGCGTTGGTGCGTGCGCAGCTGCCGTTCGCCCGCGGGACGCGTGTCCGGATCCGGCCGGTCGGCGGCAGGCAGGGGATGGCGGCGCTGGCTGCGGCCAGTGCGGACGTGGTCGTGCTCGACGCGTTCCACGGCGGCCGCGTCCCGGCCGAGCTGACGAGCGCCGAATTCGTGGCCGACGTCGCTCGCGTACTACGCCCGGACGGGGTGCTGCTGGGCAACATCGCCGACGGGCCGCCGGGCACCTTCATCCGGCGGCTGGTGTCGACAGTCCGGGCGCAGCTGCCGTCGATGCTGCTCGTGGCTGACCCCGCCGTGCTCAAGCAGCGACGCTTCGGCAACGTGGTGCTGGCCGCCTCGCGCCGCGCGCTGCCCGTCGCGGCGGTGACCCGGGCCGCTTCCGGCGGGGCGTTCCCGCGGCGGGTGGTCACGGGCTCGAGCCTGACCGAGTTCGCGGGCGGTGCGCCGCCGCTCACCGACGCCGACCCGATGCGATCACCGCAGCCGCCCGACGAGATCTGGC
>JBDTXT010000268.1:0-4492 GCA_040006035.1 Pseudonocardiales bacterium
GCGGCGCATTTCGACGGGGCGCGTTTGATGAGCGTCGAAATCGTCACGGTGTACCTCCTTTCTGCTGGCTTCCATCTCCTCCGTGCAGCGACACTTGGTTATCGGCCCGGGTCTTGGGCCCGACCAGGCAATGACTTTGGTCCCTGGTCCGCGGGTGTGTCGCGACGCAGAGTGGGTGCTTGGAGCCAGCAAACGAGAATGAAGTCAGGTGACAGACATGACCCGGGTTGCCCAGTCCCAGCAGACGGTGGCGCTACGGCGGGCGGCCGTGCGCGCTACCCGCGCCCCCTCGGTACACAACACTCAGCCGTGGCGATTCGTGCTGAGTGCCGGCTCGCTCGAGATCCACGCCGACCGCAGTCGGTGGCTGCGTGTGCTGGATCCCCGCGGTCGCCAATTGACGCTGAGTTGTGGATGCGCGTTATTCAACGCGCGTGCCTCGCTCGCGGCGTCGGGATTCGGAGCCGACGTCGAACGCTTCCCCGACCCGGCACGCCCCGACGTCATGGCCCGCATCCTCGTCAGTGATCACATTGCCAACGACGAGAGGTCCTTGGCGGACCTCGACGCTGTGATCGACGAACGGCACACGAACCGCCGCCGGTTCTTCGACGATGTCGTTCCCGAAGACGTGATCGAGGCACTTGTCGATGCGGCGAACCAGGAGGGTGCGGAGGCCTTCCCTATCAAACGGCAGGAACATCGGCTCGCGGCCGCCCGGCTGAGCCAGCTCGCCGATCAGATCGAGAACAGCGATCCGGCGTATCGGGCAGAGCTGAGGGCATGGACCACTGATGACCCCCGCCGTCCGGACGGCGTGCCGGCATCCGCCGTGCCGCACGTTGACGCCGGATCTGGCGACGACCTGCCGATCCGCGACTTCGACACACACGGCATGGGCTGGCTACCCACCGAGACCCATTCGAGTCTGAATCAATGCCTTCTGTTGTTGGGCGCGCTCGACGAGAGCCCGATGGCGTGGCTGCGCACCGGGGAGGCGCTGGAGCGGGTGCTGCTCGAGATCGCGCGCCGCGGTTACGCGGCTAGTCCGCTCACCCAGGTCGTCGAGGTGGCGCGGACCAACGAAGCCCTCCGCCTGGACCTGCGGCTCGTCATGCACCCGCATGTGCTGTTGAGGGTCGGTCGCGCCCCCGCGGCAGCAGCGACGCGCCGCCAGCGGCTGGTCGACGTCTTGACCGAGGAAGCGTAGATTTCGACCTCCTCATAGGTCAACGGCTCAGTGACGCATCACCGCATACCCTGACCGACGATGTCATCTGATTGGTCGGGAGCCCGATGCCATATCCTCAGCCGGGCGCATCCGACGAGCGCGAGGGAGCCGCGTTCTCGTTTGCCGACGCGCCCAGGCTCGGACTCGATCAACAGCTGGATCAGTTGGTCGATCGAGCCCAGGACGTGATGGCGGGCCAGAGCCAGCTTTGTGGAACTCGCCAGCAGCTCGCATTGCCGATGCGGCGCCGCCCTTCCGTACGCTTGGCGTGCTGCCGTTCGACCACGAGCGCCGGATGATGACTGCTGTCGTCTGCGACGCCCGGGGAGTAGCGACCCTGGTCACCAAGGGCGCACCCGAGACCGTCTTAGAACGGTGCGCCACGATCTCCTCGGCGGCACGGGCGGCCCTGAACGCGGAATTCGCCGCTGGGAACAGAGTCGTCGCCGTGGCCACTCGGCCAGCACCCGCGCTCGTCACGCCCACTGCGGCGGACGAACGTGACCGCGCCCTCGTCGGGCTGCTCGTGTTCCTCGATGCGCCAAAACGCGCTGCGGGCCGGGCGTTGCAGCGACTGGCCGGCCTCGAGGTGACGGTAAAGGTGGTGACCGGGGACAGTTCGGCGGTTGCCGTGAAGGTGTGCCGCGACCTCGGCCTGTCCGACGGCGAGGCCTGACCGGAACCGACATCGACGGCCTAACCAGGAGACACGCCCTAGCCGCGCTTACCGACACCGACATCGACGCGGTCATGGTCTGGAACTATCCGGTGAGCTTCGGCTGGTCGGCTGGCTGGAAGGGCCGCGCCATCCTGGCGCTCCCCTTGCCGGCTGGCCGATGTTCATGCGCGCTCGCCACGTGTACGCGCCGATTCCACCAGCATCTCCTCAGCAGGGAGCACGCACGCGCGAAGGGCGCATGCCGCCGGCCCTAGTTGGTCGGAACGTCGACACCGCGCTGGCGTCAATCCGCTACGTGGCAGGCTTGGTCTATGACGATTCCACAGAACATGCCTCGTCCAGGGCTGAGCCTTGAGTATCCAATGTCACTTGGCGTCTATGACGGGTATGCCCAGGCCCAGAGTGTGGTCGATTACTTGTCTGACAGCGAGTTCCCGGTGCAGAACGTAGCCATCGTCGGCACCGAGCTGAAGTCCGTCGAGCGGGTCACCGGTCGCCTGACTCGCGGCAAGGTCGCAGCGGCCGGCGCCATCTCCGGACTGTGGATAGGCTTGTTCGTCGGCATCGCGTTCGCTCTCTTCAGCAAGCAGGGCCAAGTTGGCTTTCTGATCACCACGCCTCTGCTTGGTGCTGTGTTCATGCTGGTCTGGAGCCAGTTGGGATTCACCGCGGCGACGCGGGGCGGCACCAGGGACTTCGCCTCGGTGAGTCAGGTGGTCGCGACCAAGTACGAAGTGCTCGTCGAGCACCATGTCGCCGCTCAGGCCCGCGACCTACTTGCCAAGATGCATCTGGGCTAAGTGTCTTCCGGCCGAGGATCAGCCCAGTTCGGCCGATGATGTGGAGGGCTCAGGTGACGACGAGCTCCTGGTGCATTCCGTCGGCGTAGTGGTTCTTCAAGTTGCACAGCAGTTCGTAGCGGCCCGGCGTCAGCGTTACCGTGGTCCAGCCGACCTTGCCGGCAGTGATCCCGTCACCCGTTCCACCGGAGCAACTGCTGGAGGCCTCGCCCAGGCTTCCCGTCTCGTCGACCTTGCCGTCCGGCCCGGGGACGCGCTGACCGGCGGCGGCACCGGCGGCCAACGGGAGAATGACGAGCTCATGGGTACGCCAACCCATGTTGGAAGCCACCAGGCGGATCTTCCCGGCGGGCTGCGTGGCGGGTGTCGCATGCAGCATCATGTGCAGGCCCAACGGGGCGGTGCCGCCCATCATCCTTGTCATACCCATGTCGGCAAGCGTCACGCTTACGGTGGAACTGGGCAGCGACTTCGGGGCCGCGCAGGTCGACCGAGAATAGTGATAGTCCGATGCGCCGCCCATAATCCCCGAGCCAGTGGAATGCGCGCCGCCAGCGCCGGCGCCGCCCGTTCGTCCTGAGCCAGTCGGATGGGCCGTCGAGGCGCAGCCGCTCAGCACCAGGCCCGCCACCACGGTGGCGAGCACAACAGACCGACCACTTACCCAATTTGCAACCATGGGTCCAGTTCAATCGCTGAGGGGCCATGCCTGCAGGGCCGAATGTCCCGGCTCTCGGGCCCCGAGGTCCGTACCTTCGTGAAGGATCGCATGGCCCGCCCCCGTGGGACTTTCGTCTCTACCCCCCCGGGGTGTCGCAGGCCAAACTCGGAGGTGAGCTCGGGTTCCGACCCCGGTCGTAATCGGCGAAGGAGGAGTTGACGATGGGAAACTTATGGCTGTTGATGATCGTGCTGGCCTGCCCGCTGATGATGATATTCATGATGCGGGGAATGGGTGGCGGCGCCAAGACGGACCAGGACCACGCCAAGGGACAAGTGCAACCCGACGCAGCGGCCGAACTCCGCATCGCACAACTCGAACGTGAGGTTGCTGAGCTGCGCGGGGTCAACCTCCGTAAGACCGTCGACAATCCGGCGCGGCGACGATAATCGCCGATCGGCATTGTCCAGACCGACAGGCATTGATCGACGTACTCGGCCAGGTCTGCACGATAACTGCCGCCGTCGCTAGGTGCGCAGTCGATGAGATGAGAAGTGATGACAACCGTGGACCTGTTCGTGATCGTCGGAGCTGCAATCGTGGCGGCCGGCCTGGCCTGGTTCTTCTTCGGCGGCCGCCGGGCAACGCAGCGGGCCCAACGAACCGAGGACTTCCAGCAGGTGAGCGTCATCGTGCGTGGCGGTTACACCCCGGCCCGGATCGAAGCCGTGGCTGGGCTGCCGCTGCGGATCACCTTCGACCGGCGCGAAAGCGGCGACTGCAGCAGCCGGGTCGTGTTCCCCGACCTTGGCATCAACCGCGCGCTGCCCGCGAACGCCAAGACCGACGTCGAGGTGGTGCCCGATCGCGTCGGCGAGTTCGCGTTCTCCTGTGCGATGAACATGATCCACGGCAGCCTCATCGTCACCCCGGCGAGCTCCGAGACACCCGTCGTCGTGCCGGTGCCGGCCGCGGCGAGCAGCAGCCAGATCCCTGATCCCGCGGCCGAGGAAGCCCGCGAGGCCGAGGCGCGCCACGTCGAGGTCCGCGACCTGACCCGCCGCGTCGTAGCCGCATCGTTATTCACCCTCCCGGTGCTGTTCGCGGTGATGGCCCATGAC
>JBDTXT010000269.1:0-4455 GCA_040006035.1 Pseudonocardiales bacterium
CTGAGACTGCGGACTTTGTCGTCATCGGGGCTGGTTCGGCGGGGGCGGTCATCGCTGCGCGGCTGTCCGAGGACCCGAGCGCCCGGGTGGTCCTGCTGGAGGCCGGTGGACGCCCGCCGGCCGTGGAGCTCATGCCGGCCGCCTGCCCGGTGCTCCAGCTGAATCCCGAGACCGACTGGATGTTCACTGCCGATGCCGGGGGCTGCGGGCTCGGGCTGCACGGCGGCCGGATGATGGTGCCCAGAGGCAAGATGCTCGGCGGCTCCTCCGGCATCAATTACCTGGCCTACGTGCGCGGGCACCCGGGCGACTTCGATGCTTGGTCCGCCGGGGGAGCTACCGGCTGGAGCTACGACGACGTCCTGCCGTACTTCCTCAAGAGCGAGGGACTCGCGCCCAGCGACGACATCCCGATCGACCCTGATGTGCACAGCGCCGACGGTCCGCTCGGGGTGTCGGTGCGAACCCCCGTCCTGCCAGGCGCCCGAGCGTTCGTGACCGCCGCGGTGGCCTCGGGCATCCCCGTCGGCGACTACAACGACCGCGACCGCGGCGGTCCGGCGGGCGTGGTCTCGCTGTTCCAGACCACGACCCGGGACGGCAAGCGGGCCAGCACCTACCACGCGTTCCTCGAGGGCGAGGGCGAGCAGCGCCCCAACCTGACGGTGATCACCGGTGCGCACGTCACCCGGATCGTGATCGAGGGCGACGAGGGTGCCCGTCGAGCGACCGGCGTCGAATATGTAACCGAGGGCGAGACGACCGAGGTCATTTCTGCCAGCCGTGAGGTGATTCTCAGCGCCGGCGCGGTGGGCTCGCCGCAGGTTCTGATGTTGTCGGGCGTCGGCCCGCACGAGCACCTCGAATCGCTCGGCATCGTCTGCCAGGTCGACGCGCCTGAGGTCGGGCAGCACCTCAAGGACCACCTGCAGTTGGGGCTGATGTTCGCCGCTCCTGGGCTCGGGATATCGATGGCGAGCATGGGGGTGGCGATGGGCCCGGACGCACTGCGTGCCCCGGCCGGTCCGCTGCCGGCCGACCCGGCCGACGACGCAGCGCTGCCGGCGGAATTGCAGGGGCTCAAGGCCGAGGCCGAGCGTCAGCTCGGGGAATGGTTCGCCACCGGCGCGGGTCTTGTGTCGTCCTCCCTCTACGACGCGGGCGCGTGGTTCTCGACCGGTCTCGGTGATCCGCATACCCACGACGCCCAGATCGCACTGTTCGCCTGTGGCTACAACGAGGACATCTGGCGCGGCTGTCTGAGCGTCGACCCGAACGAGTACTTCGATGATCCCGCGGTCGTGCTCGGACCTGAGGCGGAGAGCATGATCGTGCTCGCCAACCCGGTCCAGCCGCACAGCGAGGGCCAGATCCGGCTGGCCACCGCGGACCCGCGCACGGCACCCGACATCCGGATGAATTACTACGCCGACCCGCATGACATGACAGTCATGATCGCGGTGGTCCGCCGTGCGCTGGACATCGTGGCCAGGCTGGGAGCCGAGCACAAGATCGGTGACCTGCTGGTGCCGCCCGCGCTCGCCGTCAAACACGGTCATCTGCCGGGGAGCACCCCGAGCGACGAGTTGATCGTCGACCTGGCCCGGCACTACTCGTTCACGGTCTACCACCCCACGAGCACCTGCCGTATCGGCTCGGTCGTCGACCCGCAGTTGCGCGTGCTCGGCGTGGCCGGCCTGCGGGTCGCGGATGCCAGCGTCATGCCCAACGTGGTCAGTGGCAACACGAACGCCGCCACAATCATGATCGGCGAGCGGGCCGCGGAGCTGATCGCAGCCGAGCATGGCTTGACCCTCACTGAGTTCGTCGGGTCGCGCGCCTGACCGGCCCACCCACGCGGCACACACCAGCCCGGCCTTGAGGCTTCCCGCCGTCACCAGGGCGATCGGCCCCCACCAGGCAGCACCCGAGGACTACCGGCAGCCAGAGTAGGCGGCGCGGCCCTCATCGCCCGAGACTGGTGAGGAGTCTGTCGAGTGGCATGGGAACCCGGTCGAGGTTCAACTCCCGTACTAGCACTGGCGCGTACTCGATCTTGCGGCCGCCGCGAGTTCCCATGAAGCGCCGTAACTGGGCTGGTTCGGACTTGTCACGCTGGGCGGGCATCTGTTGGAAGAGCCGAAACGACCCGAGGTCGCCACGGTCGTCGAGAATGTCCTTGACAGCCGGCACGCCCAGCGCGCGGATCAACTCGTCTTCCAGGTCGGATTGGCACACGTAGAAGCGCAAGGTATCCAGCTCGACCCGAGTCGGGTCGGGGCCGAAGCCGGCGCGGGAAAGTCCGCGCCGAAAGACGCCGACCTCTGCCTCGTCGCACAGACCAGCCAGTCCGATATTCAAACCGCGCGGTCCGTAGATCTCGAGGTAACGCCCGATGTTCGTCGCCCCGCCCATGGCGAGGACCGAGATTTCCTCGGCGAGCAGGTTGCGGCCGCGGCGCGCGGCGAGTGCTTCGACTGCGAGTTGATCACTCGTACCTTCGACGAGCACGACCGTGGCAGCGCCGGGCGAGATGGCAGCTCCGGACGTCATTGGACCAATACTGCACGTGCGGCTGCGGTCGATCAGTCGCGAGTGTCGCCCTTAGTCGCGATCGGTCCGCACTGCCCGGCCAGCAGCGCGGCCAGGGCCAGCAGCCCGGCCGCGACGGTCAACGCTTTCAGGACGCCGACGTGATCGCCGAGGAAGCCGATCAGGGGCGGCCCGGTGAGGAACGCGGTGTAGCCGACCGAGGAGACGACACTCACGCGCCCAGCGGCGCGCAGCGGATCGTCGGCGGCGGCGCTCATTCCGGACGGGAAACCCAATGCGGCGCCCAAGCCCCAGAGGACCGCCCCCGCGACGGCGACGGCCAGGTAGTGGCCGAAGACGACGAGCATCAGCCCGACGAACGCGATCAGCGCCGACGCGCGCAGTACCCGCACCCGGCCGAACCGGTCGATCACGCCCGACCCGAACCACCGACCGCCGGTCATGGACGCCAGGAAGAGCGCAAGAGTCAGCGTGCCGATCGCGGGCGCAGCGTCGTGTCCGTCGATCATCGCGATGCTGAGCCAGTCGTTGCCGGTGCCCTCCGTGAAGGCCATGCACAACACGAAGACGCCGATGAGTACGGTGCGGCGTTCGGTCCAGGCCGCGAGCGGACTTCGCCGCACGGCATCGTGGTGCTTGGGCACCGGTGTGACAGGGAGAAAACCACGCACGGCCCGCGGAACGATCGCCACGACCAGGACGGCCACCGCCAGCAGGTGCGCGGTCACCGAAACATGGGCAGCGATCATCACGACGCCCAGCAGCGCACCGAGCACGGTGCCCACGCTGAAGCCGGCGTGGAACTTGGGCATCACCGAGCGGCCCAGGCGCTGCTCGACTGCCGCGCCCTCGACGTTCATCGCGACGTCCCAGGCCCCGTTTCCGAACCCGACTAGGAATAGGCCGATCACGACCGGGCCGATGCCGAAGCGGTAACCGACGGCGGCGACCGCAAGACCCGTCGCCAGGATCACGGCCAGGATGCCAACCGTACGGCTGGCCCCCACTTTGGTGACGATGACGCCGGCGAGGGGGAGGGCGATCAGCGACCCGACAGCAACAGAGAGCAGGATCAGTCCGAGCACGGCGGGCGTGACGCCAAGACGATCGCGGACCTGCGGGATGCGCGATGCCCAACTGGCGAAGGCGAAGCCCGCACCGATGAAGGCCACGTAGACGGCACGCTGCGCCCGCAGCGTTGCCGTGTCGCTCGCAGCGGGGGCCGGCTCGGCGGGCGGGATGACCGCGGCGCCCGAGTCGCCGGGCGTGATCATCAGCGGCTGCGCTCGGGTAGTAGCACGCCGGGGTTGAGAATCCCGGCCGGGTCCAGCGCTCGTTTGGCTGCGCTCAACGCGGCGGCGAACGGCTCGGGACGCTGCTGGTCGTACCACGGGCGGTGGTCCCGGCCGACAGCGTGATGGTGCGTGATCGTGCCACCGTGGGCCGCCAGAGCCTCGGACACCGCGATCTTGATCTCGTCCCACTGTGCGACGGTGCTGCCCCAGCGGCCGGCGGCGTAGATGCCGAAGTACGGGGCCGGCCCATCGGGATAGACGTGCGTGAACCGGCAGGTGACGATGCCCGCGCCGCAGACATCCTGGATCGCGGCTCGGGCGGCCTGCATGACGGCGGCATGTAGAGCTTCGAAACGGTCCCACGTGCACGCGGTCTCGAACGTCTCGGCGATCAGTCCCATCCGAGCCAATGCGTCGCGCTGATACGGCATCCGCAGGAACGACGAGCGCCATTCGTTGGCCAGACCGGCGCGTTGCGCATCCTCGAGGTCTGCGTACACCGGGGCGTCCGGCAGCAGCCCGCCGTGCGCGCGGCAGATCTCCAGTGCCCGCGCCAACCACGGGTCGACCGGGTGATCGGCGGACTCGAACGCGAGCATGAGCACAC
>JBDTXT010000270.1:0-4444 GCA_040006035.1 Pseudonocardiales bacterium
GCACCAACGCCCAGTCCCGGGTGTTCGAGGAGGTGTTCATCCGGGTCGGCCTGCCCTACAAGGTCGTGGGCGGCGTGCGCTTCTACGAGCGGCGTGAGATCCGCGATGCACTGGCCTACCTGCGGGTGATCGCCAACGCCGACGATGTGGTGAGCCTGCGCCGGATCCTCAACACGCCACGCCGCGGCATCGGTGACCGCTCGGTGGCCTGCCTCAACGTCCTGGCCGAGCAGGAGCGCATCTCTTTCGGCGCGGCCCTCGAACGGGCGGATGAGGCGTACGGGATCGCCGGCCGATCCCTGAGCGCGGTACGCGAGTTCACCGACCTGCTCACTGAGATCCGTGCCGTCGCCGCCGGCCCCGACGGCACGCCCAGCTCGATCCTGGAGGCGGTCCTCGACAAGACCGGCTACCTGCGCGAGCTCGAAGCCAGCAAGGACCCGCAGGACGAGGGCCGTGTCGACAACCTGCGCGAGCTTGTCAGCGTTACCCGCGAGTTCGAGGAGCAGCGGGCCGGCACTGACGAGGCGACCTCGTTGGTGGCGTTCCTCGAGCAGGTCTCGTTGATCGCCGATGCCGACGCCGTTCCGGACGCCAGCGGTGGCGTCGTCACGCTGATGACGCTGCACACCGCGAAGGGACTCGAGTTCCCCGTGGTCTTCCTGAGCGGCCTAGAGGACGGCGTCTTCCCGCACCTGCGCACGTTCGGCGACCCGGCTGAGCTGGCCGAGGAGCGCCGGCTGGCCTACGTGGGCATCACCCGGGCCCGCGAGCGCCTGTATCTGTCCCGGGCCCTGTCCCGCTCGGCGTGGGGAGCGCCGTCGTGGAACCCGCCCTCGCGCTTCCTGGACGAGGTACCCGGCGAGCTTGCAGTCTGGACGGGCGAGGTCGACCGCCAGCCCTTCGTCGGCGGATACGCCGACGACGGGGCCGGGCGCCACGGCGATCACGGCTACCGGGCCCGCAAACCGTCGGCCCAGGAGCAACTCGCCAACTCACGGCACGGCGGCGCCGGCCTGCGCGGGGGAGCAGGTAACCGGGCGATCCCGGCCCTGGAGATCGGCGACCGCGTGACGCACGACGCGTGGGGGCTGGGCACCGTCGTGGCCAGCCGCGGTGCGGGAGAAGGATCGCAGGCGCAGATCGATTTCGGCAGCGCCGGGCGCAAGTGGCTGATGCTGCGCTACGCGCCGGTGCAGAAGCTCTAGTGTCGCGACGCTAGCCTGCTTTGCCCGGCCCCAGTGGCTTGCAGTCCGCCGACGGCCCGACGTAGTCCGGCGACTGCAACACCACGAACGTCCCGGACCGGAAAGCCACGTGGTACCCGTCGGTCAGGGCCTGTGCGTAGACGGCGTTGGGCTTCGGTGCCGGCTGGTTGCCACCGGTGTCGGGGGCGACCATGTCCAGTGCGTAGAAGTCCGGCTTCGGGATGTCGGACTGCGGCACGGCCGTGTAATCGCGGCTGGTGAGGTGCGGTGCCAGGTGGCTGTCGACGGTGACGCAGACGTCGCGGGGCAGCCACGCCACGGTGGCCTGGGCCGACTGCAGCCAGCCGGCCGGCAGGTGCTTGTAGTGCGGACGTATTCGCGTGATCGGTACGACGTGTAGAGAGTCCTGCCAAATCAGTAGCACGAGCGGCGTCACCACCAGGAGGGTGGCCAGGCCGCGCCGGAGCAGGGCCGCGCGTCGCGTCTCATCGAACAGGCCGAGGCGGTGCGCACCGTCGACCATGGCGAGGACCATGACCAACCACGGCAACGCGCTGTAGTGAAATGACGTCGTCCACAGGAAGTTGCGGGAGTTGAAGAATCGTTCGGCCAGCAGCGGCAGAGCCAACACCGCGTAGCGCGACCGGAACGGCAGCAAGGCGAGTGGCACCACCAGCAGCGCGAGCGTGCGCGACTTCACCTCGGGTGTGAAGAACACGTCGACCGCATGCCACGGTTGGGTCAGGATGTTGACGATCGCGTCGGGCAGCGACGAGCCGAGTGCACCGAATTGGTTGCCGTAGGTGAACCCGTGCCCGGCCGCGAAGTGGGGGATGATCACCGATGTGGTCAGCAGGTAGGCCGCGACACCGCCGAGCACGAGGGCCAACACCGTCGCCCGGCCGGTGCGCCGTTGGGCCAGGCGCAGCAACCCGAGGAGGGCGACGAGCAGTCCCATGTCCTCGCGAACGAGCAGGAGCAGGCCGCACCAGATCAGCAGCTTGCGGTCATCGCGGCGATCCAGGGCATCGATTGCCAACGCGGTCAACGGTGTCGCGAACGCAATCTCGTGGAAGTCGAAGTCGATCAATGCCTGGATCGGCCACCCGAATCCGTACGCGGCCGCGATCAGCAAGGACATGTTTTCACCGGCCCGGCGCCGGGTGAAGCAGTAGACGATCGGGACGGACGACGCGATGAGCGCCGCCTGCGCGATCAGCAGCATGATCGGGTTGTCCCAGATCCAGTACAGCGGTGCCAGCACGGCGATGATCGGGTGGAAGTGGTCGCCGAAAATGTTGTAGTCAGCGGCTTTCAGTGGCACCAGCGGCGCTTGGAAGTGGGCGTAGGCGCGCACGGCCTGGTCAAAGATGCCGAGGTCATAACCCGTGCTGAGGTAGCGCTCGTGATCGATCAGCGAGTGGGTGAGGTAGAACGCCAGCGCGGCGCTCGTGACGGCGGCGATGCCGAGGTGCTGGCGCCAGGAGCCGAGCCAGGTTAGCCGCTGCTGGGTCGAGCGCGACCGCGCTAGAGGCGTGGTCGCCATCATCTCCCCGCTCCTGGTTACAACCGGCCGTACGTAACGATCCTGCCACGGCGCCCCGCGTGGCCCGTCAAAGCGAGGGGGACATACGCTCGCCCCGTGCCAGAACGCATCAGAGTCGTCATCGCCAAGCCTGGTCTGGACGGGCATGACCGTGGCGCCAAGGTCATTGCGCGGGCGCTGCGTGATGCCGGCATGGAGGTCATCTACACCGGCCTGCACCAGACCCCCGAACAGATCGTGCAGACCGTGATCCAGGAGGACGCCGACGCGCTGGGACTCTCGATCCTGTCCGGCGCGCACATGACGCTGTTCGCCAAGACGCTCGAGTTGCTGGCCCAGCAGGAGGTCTCCGACGTCGTCGTCTTCGGCGGCGGCATCATCCCCGAGCCCGACATCGCCGAACTGGCCAACGCCGGCGTGGCCAAGATCTTCACCCCCGGCGCCACGATGGACGAGGTCGTCGCGTGGGTGCAGGCCAACGTGGGCGCGCGCGGGTGACGAGTCGTGAAGCCGGTCTCACCACGCCGGCGCGCCTGACCTAACCTTCGAGAGCATTCTCGACACCCGACATTCGAGGACGGACGTATCAGCGTGGATCTGTTCGAGTACCAGGCCAAGCAACTGTTCGAGAAGTACGACGTGCCGGTTAGCCTCGGCGCGGTCGCCACCACCCCAGACGGGGCCGAGGCGATCGCCGAGCGGATCAGCGGGGTCACCGTGGTCAAGGCCCAGGTCAAGATCGGCGGCCGCGGCAAGGCCGGCGGCGTCAAGGTGGCCAAGACGCCCGCCGAGGCGCGCGCCGCGGCAGAGGCGATCCTCGGTATGGACATCAAGGGCCTCACCGTGCACCGGGTGCTCGTCGATCCAGGTGCGCAGATCGAGGAGGAGTACTACGTCTCCTACCTGCTCGATCGTGCCAACCGTACGTTCCTCGCCATGGCGTCCTATGAAGGCGGCATGGAGATCGAGCAGCTCGCCGTCGAACGGCCCGACGCGCTGGCCAAGGTGCCCGTTGACGCGATCGCGGGCGTCGACGAGAGCAAGGCCCGTGAGATCGTCGCCGCCGCCCGGTTCCCGGCGGACGTGGCCGACAAGGTCGCCGCCGTGCTGGTCAAGCTCTGGGACGCGTTCGTCGGGGCGGACGCCACGCTGGTCGAGGTCAACCCGCTGGCCAAGGTGGCCTCCGGAGACGTGATCGCGCTCGACGGCAAGGTCACGCTGGACGAGAACGCGAACTTCCGCCAGCCCGACAACACATCGTTCGAAGATGTCGAAGCGGCCGATCCGCTCGAGCAGAAGGCCAAGGAGAAGAACCTCAACTACGTCAAGCTCGACGGCGAGGTCGGCGTCATCGGCAACGGCGCCGGTCTGGTCATGTCGACCCTGGATGTTGTTGCGTACGCAGGGGAAAAGCATGGCGGGGTGAAGCCGGCCAACTTCCTTGACATCGGTGGCGGAGCCTCGGCCGAGGTGATGGCCAACGGGCTCGACATCATTCTGAACGACCCCTCGGTGCGCTCGGTGTTCGTCAACGTCTTCGGCGGCATCACTTCGTGCGACGAGGTCGCGAACGGCATCGTCGGCGCGCTGGCGATGCTCGGTGACGAGGCGTCCAAGCCCTTGGTCGTGCGGTTGGACGGCAACAACGTCATCGAGGGACGGCGCATCCTGACCGAGGCGGCGCACCCGC
>JBDTXT010000271.1:0-4442 GCA_040006035.1 Pseudonocardiales bacterium
TGGCGATCACACCGCCGTAGGCGCTGACCGGGTCGCAGGCGTGCGCCTTGCGGTGGGCCTCGGCGATGTCGGCGCCTACCGCGATCCCGCACGGGTTGGCGTGCTTGATGATCGCGACGCACGGCTCAGCGAAGTCATACGCCGCACGGTAGGCCGCGTCGGCGTCGACGTAGTTGTTGTAGCTCATGTCCTTTCCGCTGAGCTGCTCGGCCTGGGCCAGCCCGGCACCGCCCGCCCGCACGTACAGCGCTGCACGCTGGTGCGGGTTCTCTCCGTAGCGCAGCACCGCGGCACGTTCGAAGGACTCTGCGATCCAGCCCGGAAATCCGCTCGGCGAGCCATCGACGTCGTCGTCAGCTGCGACCACGTTGCCCAGCCAGGACGCCACCGCGATGTCATAGGCCGCCGTGTGCCGGAAGGCAGCGAGGGCCATCCGCTGTCGAGCGGCCAGGTCGAAGCCGCCGGCGGCGAGCGCCACGAGCACATCGGCGTAGCGGGCCGGGTCCACCACCACCGCGATCGAGCCGTGGTTCTTGGCGCTGGCCCGTACCATCGCCGGGCCTCCGATGTCGATCTGCTCGACGACCTCGGGCGCGCTCGCTCCCGCGGCCACCGTCTCTCGGAACGGGTACAGGTTGGCCACGAGCAGTTGGAACGGCTCGATACCCAGCTCGCTGATCGTCTCGACGTGCGCGGGGTCGTTCTGGTCGGCGAGCAGGCCGGCGTGCACATGTGGGTGCAGTGTTTTCACCCGGCCGCCGAGGATCTCCGGGAACCCGGTCACCTCGTCAACCGGGGTCACCGGGATGCCCAGCTCGCGGATCAACCCCGCGGTAGAGCCGGTGGAGACAATCTCGACGCCGGCCTCGTACAGGCCGCGCGCCAGCTCGTCGATGCCGGTCTTGTCGTACACGCTGATCAGCGCGCGGCGGATGTGAATCTGACTCACTGGATCTCCTGGCAGAGCTGGTGGACTGCCTCGACGTAGAAGGGTTTCTCGGCTGCTTGGACGCGGGCGGTCAGAGTGCCTTCGTCGTCGCCGGCCATCATCGGCACCTCGAGCTGGGCGATGACCGCGCCGGTGTCGATGCCCTCGTCCACCCAGTGCACCGTGACGCCCGTGCGTGCGGCGCCGGCCGCCAGTGCGTCGCGAACCGCGTGCGCTCCGGGGAAGGCCGGCAGCAGAGCCGGGTGGGTGTTGACGATCCGGAACCGGCGCACGACGTCGGGGGCGAGGATCCGCATGAAGCCGGCGAGCACGACCAGATCGGGTTGGAAGCCGGCGATCGCCTCGGCCAGGGCGTCATTCCAGGCCGCCCGGTCGGCGAAGTCGCGCAACTGCACCGCGAAGGTGGGTATGCCGTGCGCCTCGGCTCGCTCCATGGCAGCACAGCCCTTGACGTCGGTTCCGGCGGCGACGACCTGGCCGCCGAAATCGTCCGGGTCGGCCGCGGCCTCGAGGATCGCCTGGAGGGTGGTTCCGGTACCCGAGGCGAGCACGACAATCCGTACGGGGCGGGCCGACACGCGGCGAACCTTACCCGGCGAGCTTGCCGGCCCGGTACGGCTTGGCGTCGCTGTCGCTGTCGCTGTCGCTGTCGTCATCGCCGACATGGTCGTCCTCGTCCTCGTCGGCCATGACGGCCAGTCGCCCGGCAACGCGCGGCGCCATCGATTCGTCGTCCTGGTGTGCTGAGCGCAGCCGCTGGGCGAGCAAGGCCACGCCGAGCGCGACCCCGGCTACCGCGGCCAGTTCGACCGCGACGAACAACCCCAGGCGCCAGGGCGACGCACCGACGGTGTGCAGCCGTCCGCTGCCGATCCCGCCGCCGCCCTGCCACGCCAGCAGGAACATCATCGCGCCGGCGGCGCCGGCCGCCGCGGCGGCGATGCCGAGGCGGGGGAGCCAACCCTCAGCCCGGCCGGCCAACCGGGCTAGCGCCAGTCCAGCCACGAGCGGGGTGAGCACGATCACCCACCACACCAGGCCGGTGGCACCGTGCCCCTGCGGCATCGCACCCAGCAGTGGGAAGGCAGGCAGCACGCCATGGGCGGTCGTCACCGCACTCGCCGAACCGCCCGCGCCGACCGCGAAGCCGGGTCCAGCCAGGTATGCGGCGCCGGCGATCGCTGCGTTCGGAGCGGCTAGCAAGCCCAACAGCAGGATCGGGACGCCACCCCAGCCGCCGCCGACCTGATGCGACAGCGCCTCGACCCGGCTGGCGTGGGTCGTGAGCGAGCCGAGCACGAGCAGGGCGCCCAGGCCGAGATACACCGCCACCCCCGCCGCCGCGGCCCGCAAAATCGGCCCTGCGACGGCAGGCGCCCGCTGGGCCACCAGGTCAGCGAGGGCCGACGAGCGCGCGAAGGCGACGCCGCCGGTGACGGTGAAAAGCAGCAGCGATGCTGCTCCTACCCCGAGAAACGGGGCACTGCTGGTGCCCAACGCAGCGAAGGGGACGGCAAGGAGGCAGACGATCATGAAGCTGATCGCCTGAGCGGCACCGGCCAGGCCCAGACGGGCCGGGTCGGTCTCGTCGAGGGAGTGGGCGGCGTCGGCCAGCCCGGACCCCGCCCGCCAAGCCGTGAGCCCGACGATGATGGTCATGCCGAGTGGCAGGAACGCGGCCGCGGCGCCGTCGACCGTGATCCCCCCGTGCAGTGCGGCCAGGAAGGTCAGCAGGCCGGCGTGGATGGCCGAGTGGGAATGGCCCGAGGTACCCGAGACGGGCAGCCAGAGCACCGCCACCGCGAAGATGGCCAGCGTCGCGCACACGGCGGCCGCGCCGACTCCCGTCCAGACAGCAGCCAGCCACAGTGAGCGCCCCGCCGCCTCGGGAACGACGCTGCGCCGGGCCGCATCGTCCTCATGATCGACGGGCATGCCACCCAGGCTGACAAATCGGCGCGCGCAACGGGTCCAGACACGCCGAAGCCGGGCCCGATGATCCGGGCCCGGCCACGAAGCTGGGCGGTTCTTGCCTACTGGCCGGGGGGCGGACCGTAGCCCTGGGGCGGACCGGCCGGCGGCGGGCCGTAACCCGGCGGCGGCCCGGCCGGCGGCTGGGCCGGACCCCCATAGGTCTGCGGCGGGCCGTACTGGCCGGGCTGTCCGGGGGCACCGGGCTGGCCGGGGTAAGGCTGCTGCGGCTGGGCCGGCCACTGAGGTGCTTGGGCGGCCTTGGCCGGGATGCGACCGGCAGCGGTCATCCAGGCGAACACGAGGACGCCGACCTGAGCCAGAGTGGTGATCAGTTCGAGGATGAGGCCGATGCCGATGCCGAAGTTCGGGCCGCCGCCCCTACCTCCGGCGCTGATGCTGCCCTTGCCGATGAGGATGCCGAACGCGAGCAGCAGGGCAGCGACGGCCAGTACGACTGGCGTCAGCGACGCGGGCGACTTCTCCCACGCGGCCGCAGCGGCGAGCAGTCCAGCGGCGAGCGACAGGCCGATGACAGCAACCCCGGGCGAGGCTAAGGCGTAGCCGCCGTAGCTGGTCTTGGAGTCACCCGAACCCTCGGTGATCCATTTGAGGAAGCCCCAGATGAAGGACAGGACACCCAGGCCACCGGCGATGTAAAACATCATGGCGGCACGCTGGACAGGCGATGCGGCGGGGCGGGGGACTGCAGGGGGGCCGTACGTCATCGAGTATCAACCTCTCGAGGTCAGTGGTGGATCGTTGGTTGCGGCTAGGGGCGACTGTATCGCCTACGGCGAAAACGGTCGTTTTCGGGACACCACTATTGGCGCGCGTGGCCACCGAGCCCATCGACCCACGTCGGCTCAATTGCTGTGGCGCAGGTCGAAGCAGAGGCCCGTCGCCAGCGTGAGGATGCGCACCAGCGAGTCTGCCGCCGAGGCGAACTCGATCTCGTAGGCGTTCAGGTTGCCGCGGCCCTCGCGCATCGAAAACAGGGTGACAACGTCTTTCGTGACCGTGGCTAGGGTTGCGCCGGCCCCGTTGCGGACGACGAAGTCGAAACCGCGGGTGCGCTGTGCGCTCGCCACCGGCGCGCCCCTCGCATCGAAGAACCAGGCACCCGCGCGGCGAACGCGCGAACCCCGCGAGCTGACCCGCCCGAGCGTCGCCCCGTCGGGAGTGGTGAGCACCGCGTCGATCGTGTCCCAGCGCGACCTCAGCTTCTCAATGGTGAACACCACGCCCTCGGCGCGATCGAGGACGTCCAGCGTGGCCAGCGGGTTCGTGGACCAGTCGGCGAAGAACCGGTTGACCCAACGCCACGCCGACCCGACCCGCTGGCGGACGGCGCCGAGCGGCGCCCCGTGCCGGTCGGTGATCGTGTAGTCGACGGTCCGGCGCAGGAAGGAGCAGGCCGCCAGCTCGAACCGGACCCGCGGCAGTCCGAGCATCGCGGTCATATGGTCGGTGAGTCTAGACCGGCAGAGATCAACTGCGGTGGACTAAACCACTGTTAAAC
>JBDTXT010000272.1:0-4424 GCA_040006035.1 Pseudonocardiales bacterium
GGTGATGGCGTCACCGTTCTGCAGGCCGACGATGCTGCCGGTCAAGGCCGGGTTGGCCTGGCCGTAGACCTTCGACGCGTTGGCGGCGGTGATCGTCAGCGGTGCCCTGGTGATGGACAGGGTGCCGGCGACGAAGGCGAAGTCGTAGTTGGCCGAGGACAGTGTTCCCACGGCAGCGTTGATCGGGTAGCTGCCTACATGACTGGAGGCGGTGGCCAGGGTGGTCAGCGACGGCACGCCGCTGATGGCACTGGTGGCCAGGGTCTGACCGTTGACGAACCCGGCGTAGGAGGCGGTAAACGTCGGGTTGGCATCGCCGTACGCACGGGTCTTGTCGTTGGCGGTGACGGTGATCGTCGCCTTGGTGACGGTCAGGGTGCCGGCGATGTAGGTGAAGTCGTAGTTGGCCGCGGCCAGGGTGCCCTGGGTGCAAGTGATGGCGTAGGAGCCGGCGGGGGTGCTGGCGGTGGCCGCGCTGGTGCACGACGCGGTTCCGGTGACGTCTGAGGTGCCGAGCGTCTGGCCGTTCTGGAAGCCGCTGATCGTGGCGGTGAACGTTGGGTTGGCATCGCCGTAGCCACGGGACTTGGGGTCGGCCGTGACTGTCAACGTCGCCTTGGTGACGGTCAGGGTGCCGGCGACGTAGCTGAAGTCGTAGTTGGCCGCGGCCAGGGTGCCCTGGGCACAGGTGATCGCGTAGGGCCCGACCGGGCTGCTCGCGCCGGCCGCGCTCGTGCAGGCAGGTGAACCGGTCACGCCGGAGGTGCCTAGCGTCTGGCCGTTCTTGAAGCCGCTGATGGTGGCGGTGAACGCCGGGTTGGCATCGCCATAGCCACGCGACTTGGGGTCGGCCGTGACTGTCAACGTCGCCTTGATGACGGTCAGGGTCCCGTTGACGAACGTGATGGCGTAGTTGCTGCTGGTCTGACCGGACGGGACGATCGCGTATGTACCGACCGAGCTGGCCGGCACTGCGCTGGTCGTCAGAGTCAGCGCTCCACCCAGCGACACGACGGTGTCACCGTTGACGAAGCCGGAGTAGCTGGCGGTGAATGCCGGGTTCGGGTCGCCGTACGTGCGCGACGCGTTGTCACCGGTGATCGTGAGAGGCGCGCTGTTCACAGTCTGCGTCAGGGTGGGACTTGTGCTCCCCGAATAGCCGGGGCTCGTTGATGTGCCGCTATAGACAGCCGTGATGCTGTGAGAGCCGGACTTCAGCGCCGCCGTCGAGCACGACGCCGTGTTTGCCGACAGCGCCACGCCGGAGCACAGGACAGTTGCGCCGTCGCTGAAGGTCACGGTGCCGAGTGAGTTGGGGTTGCCGGCGCCGGACGTGACGGTGGCGGTGTACGTGACCGATCCGCCGTAGGTGCTCGGGTTCAGGTTGCTCGATATCGCGGTCGCGGTCGTGCGTCGGGCGAAGAGGTTCTGGTTGGCGACTGTCTGGCCCGCTGCAACGGCGACGCTGAGCGGCCTCGTGCCGGTGTTCGCATATCCGGTCGGCACCGTGTAGTCGATGCTGTACGTCGCCGCGGTCAGTCCGGTGAAGCTATAGGCGCCGGAGGCGTTGGTGGTCGTCGTGACCGAGCCCGTACGGCTGACGGTGACGCCGGCGATGCCGGTCTCACCTGCGTCGAGAGAGCCGTTGCCGTTGGCATCGTTGTAGACGGTTCCGGCGATGGATCCGCCGCTGTTCTGGGCGAAGAAGTTCTTTCCGCTGACCGCGGCACCTGCTGCGACGACCACGCCGGCCAGTGGCTTGGTGCCGGTGTTGGTGTAGTTCGCCGGCACGGTGTAGTCGAGGCTGTACGTGCCAGCGGCGAGTCCGGAGAAGGTGTAGGTACCGTTGGCGTTGGTCGTCGCGCTCGTAGTGCCGGTGCCCGTCCGGGTTACCGTCACGCCGGCGTTGCCGGTCTCCCCGGCGTCCAGCGTGCCGTCGCCGTTGGCGTCGCTGTAGACCGTGCCAGAGATGGAGGCATTGACCTGCTGCGCCAGGAAGTCGTTGGCCGTGCTCTGCGCACCCGACGTGCTGATGACGACTTTGAGGATGTCATTGCTGACCTTGGTGCTGAGACTCCCAGCGCCCGTTCCGGGGACCGCGTTGGTCGACGCGTAGCCCGAGGGGTTGGCCCGCAGAACAAAGTACGTGGCCGCGGTCAGGGAGCCACCGAAGGAGTAGGCGCCTGTGGCGGAGGAGGTGGAGGATCCGAGGTTGGTGTCAGACGCGGTTTCTAAGGTTCCGTTGGCGTTGGCGTCGCGATAGAGAAATACCGTCGCGCCGGCCAGCGGGGCACCTCCATCGTCTTCCAGTCCATTCCCGTTCAGGTCATTCAGGACTGCCCCGCGGATGCTTACTGTCACGACGGCATTGGCCTGACCGAGGACAGTCTTCGCCGTCCGGCCGGTGCAGTCGGCGCTGTTGTTGAAGCGGTCCACCGTGATGATCCACGTCCCCACCGAATACCCCACGGGCAGGACGTACGAGTCGGCCCCTCCGGCTAGTCCGTCGAGGCAGGCCCCAACGTGAGCCGGCGTACCCGTGACCGGGGTGCCGGGGGGGAAGTAGGAGTAGATGTAGAACTTGTTCGCGTTCGGGTCGCTGCCTGTCATGGTGACATCGATGCTGGTGGCCGAGGTGTTGAACGTCGCGGTGATCGTCAAGGCAGCCGACGTGTACGGCCCGACGAAGGGGCCGCCGGTGAGGGCACCATTGGTGCCGACCGGCACGACCTCGGCGGTCGACGTGTCGGCGAGGGAGCGGGCCAGGTTGACCCGGCCGTTGCCGGTCTCGGCCACCGAGCCGGCCGGGTCGGCGTTGCGGGCGAGCCGCCCAACGACGGCACCGTTCGAGGCAGCAGAGTCAGAGGCCTTCAGCAGGGCAGCCGCACCGGCCACGATCGCTGCGGAGGCCGATGTACCGGACACCGACTTGGTCCCGCCGCCGACAGCATCGGCCAGGACACCGACGCCAGGCGCACCGATGAAGGCGTCCTCGCCGTAGTTGCTGCCCGAGGCCAAAGTGTCCGAGGACGTCGTCCCAGACACGCCGACGACCTTCGCGTCACCGGCCGGGTAGGTCGACGTCGACGAGCCGCCGTTGCCGGTCGCGGCGACGATAACCGCGCCCTTGGACCAGGCGTAGTCGACGGCGTCCTGCAGTGCTTGGCTGTAGCCGGGGTCGCTGAAGCCCATCAGGATCACGTCCGCGCCGTTGTCGGCTGCGTAGGTGATACCGCTGATGACGTCGGCGTCCTGGCCGTTGCCGGACGCGTCGAGCACCTGCACCGGCATGATCTTGGCGCCGGCATAGGCGACGCCGGCGATGCCCTCGGCGTTGTCGGTGGCGGCGGCGGCGATGCTCGACAGCCAGGTGCCGTGACCGTTCGGGTCAGTGGTCTCAGCACCCGTACCGAATGCCGAATAGCCGGCCACGAGCCGGCCGGAGAGGTCGGGGTTGGTGCCGTCCACGCCGGTGTCGAGCACCGCGATGGTGGCCGAGCCGGCGACCGGCTGGCCGTACACCGTGTCCCAGCCGATCTTCGGCAGTGCCCACTGGTCGGCATAGGAGGGATCCGACGGCGTGCCCGCTGCCTTGCGTACCCGAGAGACCTCGACGGCCGCGACGCTGGAGTCGGCGCGGTACTTGGCGAGGTATTGGGTGACCTCCGACGAGGGCACCCGCACGATGCGCTTGTTCAGCTTCGCAACGTCACGGACGTCCGCCCCGCCGTTGCGCGCGGCGAGGCCGCCGCGCTGCGCGGGGGATGTCCCCGGCTTCATCGTGACGATCAGCTGCAATGTGGCGGCCGCCTTCTCCTCTGCCACCCCTGCGGCCGCCGGAGAGGACAGCCCGAGGGAACAGATCGCGACGGCGACCGTCCCTGCGATGACTCGGGTGATGGCCTTGGGCGCGGTCAGGGGGCGGAACATGGCGATCGACACTCGTCCTCCAGGACGTCAAGCAGTCTGGAAGAGCGTCGGTTTCGCCACTGCTCCCTGCCGGCACAAGGGCGACCAGGTACATCGCCGGCAGATCATCACCCACCCCACGTAGCGGTCGAAGCATCAACGAGTGCAGGTCAGAGCGCCACGGGCACCGGCGAATACGGCCCAAAGATGTGCAGGCGTGACCACGCTGCGTAGTCACTTGGGATGAGTACGGCGGCCGACCGGTCAGCCGCAGAGGTCCGACCGGTCAGGTGAACACGACCGTACGGGGGCCGTTGACGAAAACCCGGCGTTCCGCGTGCCAGCGCACCGCGCGGGCCAGAACCTGACATTCCACATCGCGGCCCACGGCCGCCAACTCCTGAGGGTCGAGCGAGTGATCCACGCGTACCGTGTCCTGCTCGATGATCGGCCCCTGGTCGAGCTCGGCCGTCACGTAGTGCGCTGTCGCGCCGATCAGCTTGACGCCGCGCTGG
>JBDTXT010000273.1:0-4398 GCA_040006035.1 Pseudonocardiales bacterium
GGCGCCCGCGAAGAAGGCAGCGAAGTCGGCAGCCGCCAAGACACTCGCTGCCAAGAGGTCACCTGCAAAGAAGGCAGCCAAGTCAGCGGCCGCCAAGAAACTCGCTACGAAGAAGGCACCCGCAAAGCGCGCTTCGCGCTAGCGATCGTCGAGCGCACTGACGGATTCCTCGTCAATCGCTGATGGTCTCGCACAGAGTCGCCGGTGCACCTCTTGACTTCGACGCATTGCGCTCGGAGCTCGAGGTGCCCGGTGATTTCACGTCTGCGGTGCTAGCCGAGGCGGCCGATGCCGCTGCCGCCACGGTGCCGTCCACCTGGATCGACCCGTCCGCGGACGATGCGACCGACATCCCATTCGTCACTATCGACCCGGCCGGCAGCCGCGACTTGGATCAGGCGGTCCACATCGCGCCGGACAACGACGGCTACCTGGTCAGCTACGCGATCGCCGACGTCGCGTCCTTCGTGCGACCAGACTCCGCGCTCGACGCAGAGACGCAGCGTCGCGGCGAGACCCTGTACTTCCCGGACGTGCGGGTACCGCTTCACCCACCCTCGTTGAGCGAGGGCGCTGCGAGCCTGCTGCCGGATCAGGTACGCCCTGCTGTCCTCTGGCAGATCCATCTGGACGCCGCCGGTGAGGTGGGCTCCGTCGACGTGCGTCGCGCGCGGGTACGGAGCCGCGCGCAACTGGACTATGCCGGCGTGCAGCAGTCGATGACCGACGGCAGCGTGCCGGACTCGATTGCGTTGCTCGAGCGAGTCGGGACGTTGCGATTGGCTCTGGGTCGTGGGCGGCACGCGATCAACCTCGATCTGCCGGAGCAGCAGGTGACGCGGGACGCGCAAGGTGTGTCGACGCTGGCCGTCCGGCCTCAACTGCCGGTGGAGTCCTACAACGCGGAGATCTCGGTGCTCACCGGAATGTGTGCCGCGAGACTCATGCTCGATGCCGGCTACGGCGTCCTGCGCACTGTTCCGCCGCCCAGCCACGGCGCGGTCGCGGTCTTGCGGCGCGCCGCTCGCGCCCTCGGCGTGGCCTGGCCGGACGGAGCGGCGGCCGGGGATGTGCTGGCCACGGTCGATCGCAGCAACGGCAAGCAGGTCGCGTTCATGGAGCACGCCGCTGCTCTGCTGCGCGGTGCTGGCTACACCGTCTTCGATGGGGCGCCGCCGGCGCAGCCACTGCACGCCGGCATCGGCGCGCCCTACGCTCACGTGACAGCACCATTGCGACGTCTGGTCGACCGCTACGCCAGCGAGATCTGCCTGGCAGCACACCAGAAACGAGTGGTCCCTGACTGGGTGCGCGAGCGAGTGCCCACCCTGCCGGCCTCGATGGAGGAAGCGGACCGGCGGGCGCACGAGGTCGACCGCGCCGTCATCGACATGACCGAAGCGTGGCTGCTGCGCGATCGCGTCGGGCAGACATTCGGAGCGATGGTCATCGACGCCGATGAGCGGGCCGGCACCGTGGTGCTGGACGAGCCACCGGTGCGCGCGCGTTGCGACGGCGCCGCTCTGCCAGTGGGCGACCGCATCAACGTGCGGTTGGTGACAGCCGACGTCGCGACCCGCTCGGTCCGATTCGAACGCGGTTGAGCGGTGTCAGTGGTACTCGTGCTCTGCTGCCGGATAGGTGCCGGCGCGGACCTCGTCACCGAACCGGGTGGCCGCGTCGCGCAGCACGCCGGCGACGTTCGCGAACTCCTTGACGAACTTGGCCGGCTTGCCGCCGGTGCGCAGACCGGCCATGTCCTGCCAGACCAGCACCTGCGCGTCACATGACGGCCCGGCACCGATTCCGATCGTGGGGATGAGCAATGCCTGCGTGACCTGCGCGGCCACGTCCGACGGCACGACCTCGAGGACGACTGCGAACGCGCCCGCGTGCTGAAGTGCTTTGGCGTCCTGCAGCAGCCGGTGGGACGCCTCGTCGCCGCGGCCCTGGACGCGATACCCGCCCAGCGCGTTCACCGACTGGGGCGTGAGCCCGATGTGGGCCATGACCGGAACCCCGGCCGCGACGAGCGCCTCCACCTGCGGCACCACTCGCTGGCCGCCCTCGAGCTTGACGGCCTGGGCGCCGCCTTCTTTCATGAAGCGAGCTGCGGTCTCGAGCGCCTGCTGCGGTGAGGACTGGAAACTGCCGAACGGCAGGTCGGCGACGACGAGCGCGCGCTGCGTGCCGCGCACCACCCCGCGGACTAGTGGCAACAGCTCGTCGATAGTTACGGGAACCGTGGTGTCGTAGCCGTAGACGACATTGGCCGCCGAGTCACCCACGAGCAGCACGGGGACCTCGGCTGCGTCGAAGACCCGGGCCGTCGAGTAGTCGTACGCGGTCAACATGGGCCAGCGTTCGCCGGCGATCTTCGCGTTCTGCAGGTCGCGGATCGTGATCCGCCGGTTCTGCACGCCGCCATACAGGGAGGTCTCGGCCATGGTTGGTGCCTCACTTCTCTCCTCGAGGCCGGCTCGCCGGTCCCCGGGCTATGTGGACGGACTCAATCCTGCCCCCAAGGCACCTATATGTCTCCACAAACCAGTGAGACAACGCTCACTCGTCGGTCGCAGGCACCGGATCGGGGTCGCCCTCACGCCAGCGGTTCGTCACGGGAAGCCGCCGGTCCCGGCCGAAGGACTTGAGGGTGATCTTCGGACCGATCGGGTACTGGCGCCGCTTCCACTCGGCGCGGTCGACGAGCTGGGCGATGTGGCGCACCAATTCGCGGTCGAACCCGTCGGCGACGATCTGCTCGACGCCGGCGTCGGCGTCGACGTAGCGCTCGATGATCGCGTCGAGGATGGCGTAGTCCGGTAGCGAGTCGGTGTCGAGCTGGCCGGGCCGCAGCTCGGCCGACGGCGGCTTCTCGATCGAGTTGGGCGGGATCGGGGCTACCTCGCCGCGACTCTCGGCCACCGCGTTGCGGTAGCGCGCCAGTTGCCAGACCAGGGTCTTGGGCACGTCCTTGAGAGGAGCGAAGCCGCCGACCGCGTCGCCATAGATCGTCGAGTAGCCGACGGCCAGCTCGCTCTTGTTGCCGGTGGCCAGCACCAGGTGGCCCTCGGCATTCGAGATGCCCATCAGCGTGGTTCCGCGCACGCGGGCCTGCACGTTCTCCTCGGCCAGCCCCGTCAGCCGCAGCGCGGCGACGAACGCGTCGACCATCGCGGCGATCGGCACGACGCGGTAGTTCGCGCCGATCCGCTGGGCCAGGTCTGATGCGTCGGATCGCGAATGCTCGGACGAGTAGGCGCTCGGCATCGAGACGCCGTGCACGTTGGCGCCGCCGATCGCGTCGGCCGCGATTGCGGCGACCACGGCCGAGTCGATGCCGCCGGACACGCCGAGCACTACCGACCCAAAGCCGTTCTTGGTGACGTAGTCGCGCAATCCGACGACCAGCGCACCCCACACCTCGGCCTCGTCGCTGATTCGCTCAGCCAGCACGACCGAGGCAGCTGGTCCGGGCGGTGGTGTGTTCGGCGCTGCCGTGTCGATCCGCTCGAGGGTCATCTGCGCGCCGGCCACCTCGGGTGCGACGGCCGGGGCATCAGCCAGCGTGACATCGGCGTAGTACATGGCCTGCACGTACTGCGGTGCTCGCATGAGGACGCTGCCATCGGCGCCGACGACCATCGAGTCGCCGTCGAAGACCAACTCGTCCTGCGCCCCAACCATGTTGACGTACAGCACGGGGGCACCGGCCTCGGCGGCGCGCCGCTGCAGCAGCGGCAGGCGCAGGTCATCCTTGTTGCGCTCGTAGGGCGAGCCGTTGATGTTGACGACCAGCCCGACTTTTGCCGCGCCGGCCACCGCGAACGGCCCGCCGTCCTGCCACACGTCCTCGCAGATGGTGAGCGCGATGTCGACGCCGCGGTAGCGGACCACGACGAAGTTCGTGCCCGGTAGGAAATGGCGCCGCTCGTCGAAGACGCCGTAGTTCGGCAGGTGGTGCTTGTAGTAGGTAGCCACGATCGTGCCGCGGAGCAGGAAGGCCGCGGCGTTGCGGGGTCCGACATCGGTGTCGACATAGCCGACGATGACGGCAGTCTCACCGAGGCCGGCTGTTGCCAGGTCGGTGGCCAGACGTTGCAGGGCCGCCCGCGAGGCTAGCCGGAAGGACGCCCTGAGTACGAGGTCTTCGGGCGGGTAGCCGGTGATCGCCAACTCGGGAAAGGCCACCAGTTGCGCGCCCGCGGCGGCTGCCGCTCGCGTGCCCTCGAGAACGCGGCCCGTGTTGCCCGCGAGATCGCCGACAGTCGTGTTCATCTGGGCGAGCGCTAACCGGAGGACGGGCACTCGCCGATTCTTTCGCACCGGGGACTTACTCGTCAGTAACCAAGGCCACCATCGACTCGTTGATCAGGTGACCCCCCAAGGAGACCGCAT
>JBDTXT010000274.1:0-4392 GCA_040006035.1 Pseudonocardiales bacterium
GGCTTCACCGGCAAGGCCGACATCGAGGCCTACGGCATCGCCGAGTTCAACGCCAGGTGCCGCGAGAACGTCCAGCGCCACGTGGACGCGTTCGAGGCCATGAGTGAGCGGATGGGCTACTGGGCCGACTATGAGAACGCCTACTGGACCATGAACCGCGAGTACGTCGAGTCGGTGTGGTGGGCGCTCAAGCAGATCTTCGCCAAGGGCCTGCTCGTCGAGGACTATCGCGTCGCGCCGTACTGCCCGCGCTGCGGCACCGGGCTGTCCGACCACGAGGTCGCCCAGGGCTACGAGGACGTCACCGACCCGTCGGTTTACGTCCGTTTCCCGCTGACGTCGGGCCCGTGGGCGGGGCAGGCCGACCTGCTGGTGTGGACGACCACGCCGTGGACGCTCGTCTCGAACACCGCCGTCGCGGTGAACCCGGACGTAACCTACGTGATCGCCCGGTCCGAGGCGGGCACCTTCGTGATCGCGCAGCCGCTGCTGCACAAGGTGCTCGGCGACGACGCCGAAGTGCTGGCCACCTATCGCGGCCTTGACCTGGAGCGGTGGTCCTACCAGCGGCCATTCGACTACGTCGAGATCCCGGATGCGCACTTCGTGGTGCCGGCCGAATACGTGACTACCGACGACGGCTCGGGCCTGGTGCACACGGCGCCAGCCTTCGGCGCCGACGACCTGGCAGTTGCCCGAGCCAACGGGCTGCCGGTGGTCAAGCCGATCGGCCCGGACGGGCACTTCCTGCCCGAGGTCCCGCAGGTCGGCGGGGTGTTCTTCAAGGACGCCGACGAGCAACTGGTGGCCGACCTGAAGGCCCGCGGGCTGCTGTTCCGGCACGTGCCCTACACGCACGCCTACCCGCATTGCTGGCGCTGCCACACACCGCTGATGTACTACGCGCTGCCGTCTTGGTACGTGCGTACCACTGCGGTCAAGGACCAGCTGCTCGCCGAGAACGAGCAGACGAACTGGTTCCCGCCGACGATCAAGAACGGCCGCTACGGCGACTGGCTGAAGAACAACATCGACTGGGCGCTGTCGCGCGACCGGTACTGGGGTACCCCCCTGCCCGTGTGGCGCAACGACGCCGACCCATCGCGGATGATCTGCGTCGGCTCGCTGGCCGAGCTGGCTGAGCTGACCGGCCGCGACCTGGCCGACCTCGACCCACACCGCCCCTACGTCGACGAGATCACCTTTACCGTACGGGGCGAACTCGGCACCTACCGTCGGGTGGCGCCGGTCATCGACGCGTGGTTCGACGCGGGCTCGATGCCGTTCGCGCAGTTCGGCGCACCGCACCGCAACGACGAGCAGGCCCGCGCCGCGTACCCTGCCGACTTCATCTGCGAGGCGATCGACCAGACCCGCGGCTGGTTCTACACGCTGATGGTGATCGGCACGCTGCTGTTCGAGCAGAGCAGCTACCGCAATGTCCTGTGCCTGGGCCACATCCTGGCCGAGGACGGCCGCAAGATGAGCAAGAACCTCGGCAACATCCTGGAGCCAATCCCGCTGATGGACGCCCACGGCGCCGACGCCGTGCGCTGGTTCATGCTCTGCTCCGGCTCGCCCTGGTCAGCACGCCGCGTCGGGCACAAGGTGCTGGACGAGATCGGGTCGAAGGTGCTGCGCACGTACTGGTCGGTGGCCTCGTTCCAGTCCTTGTACGCACGGGCCAACAACTGGACGCTCGGCGGCGAACCGGGGACACCCACACAGCTCGACCGCTGGGCGCTGTCCGAGGTGCATCGGCTCACGATCGAGGTCGACGCCGCGCTGGAGGACTTCGACACGGCGCGCGCCGGGCGGGCTCTGCTGGCCTACATCGACGACTTATCGAACTGGTACGTGCGGCGCTCCCGGCGCCGGTTCTGGGACGGCGACCCGGCCGCACTGGGCACCCTGCACGAGTGCCTGCACGTGCTCACCCGGCTGCTGGCGCCGTTCGTCCCGTTCATCACCGAGCGGGTGTGGGAGTCGCTGTTCGCCCCGACCGGATCGGGCGACTCGGTGCATCTCGCGCTGTGGCCCAGCGCCGACAAGGTGCTCGTCGACAGCGCCCTCGGCGGGCAGGTCGCCCTGGTGCGCCGACTGGTCGAGCTCGGCCGTGCCGCGCGGGCCGATTCGTCGGTGAAGACCCGTCAGCCGCTGGCTCGAGCCCTGATCTCGGCGCCGGGGTGGTCGGCGATGCCGGAGCCGTTGCGCCGCGAGGTGGCCGACGAACTCAACGTCGTCGAGCTGTCCGTCCTGGCCGACACCGAGGCGGGCGACCTGGTCGAGGTCGCCCTCAAGCCGAACTTTCGGGCCCTGGGCAAACGCTTCGGCGGTGGCACCCAGGCGGTGGCCCGTGCCATCTCCGCCGCGCCGGCGCGGGACTTCGCCGCGGCGCTCGCGACCGGGTCGGCGTCGGTGTTGGTGGCCGGCGAGCAGGTCAGCATCGGTGCCGACGACGTCGTGGTGACCGAGACCCCGCGCTCGGGCTGGGCAGTCGCCAGCGCCGGGGCGGAGACGGTGGCGCTGGACCTGGAGCTCACCCACGAACTGCGCCTCGCCGGGTTGCTCCGCGACATCGTTCGGCTGGTGCAGGAGGCCCGCAAGAGCGCCGGGCTCGAGGTCACCGACCGCATCGAGCTGTGGTGGCGGGTGGGCGGCTCACCGGAGCCGGCCGAGGCCATCCGCACCCATGCCGAGCAGCTGTCCAGCGAAGTGCTGGCCACCGCGGTCCACGAAGGGCCGCCCAGCGAGGGCGTCGAGACGTTCAGCGCGCAGGACGAGGAAATGGGCCTGCACCTCTGGCTGCGCGCTACTTAAATCCGCCGAGTTGTCGCTCGATCTCCCCCACTCGCAAGCTCGGGGGGATCTCCCCCGCAAGCGGGAGGTGCCCCCACGCGCCATTCGCGCCTGCGGCGCTACCGCGTCGCGGCGGCGGCTCTTCGCGCGAGCGCTCATCGCGTCTCGGTCACCCTCATTGCGCCCTACGCGAGCCTCTACCGCGAGTGGTCACTTTGACGCTCAGCGTTGCGCCCCGGGCCGAACCGCTTGGGGCTCACACAGCGAGCAGGGCATGAAGCCGTCTTCGGTGGCCTGCTCGTACGGGATGGGTTCGGCGTCCTGGCCCTTGATGATCGCGCAATCACCGAGGTGAAAGCGCGGGCGGCCGTCGATGACCCAGACCTGGTCGCCGTCGTCGTCAGCCGACTCGAGGGGTATCTCGTCCGGGCGGGTCGTGCCGTCGACGTGTTCGGCGTCAGCGGACTCGTCAGCGGGCTCGTCGGTGGCCAGGATGCGCGGCACCGCTGCGGCCTTCGCCACGTTCTCAGGCAGTTCGGGGGGTAGGAAACCCGGTGCCGGAGGCACGTCTTTGCGCACCCCGATCACGTTGCGCAGCTTGTAGAGCAGAAACCCCGCGCCGGCGCTCGCGATCAACGAGGCGACCAGCCAGACGGCGCTGTGCGTGATGAGACCGAGCGCCAGGCAGATGAGGGCGATGAGCAGCAAGCCGATGATCACCATTCAACCGTCACCTCCCCATTTCGTGCCGGCTCTTCGCGCTCAGCCCTGCTGCGCCTCTGCATAGTCGTTCTTCGCGGAGGGATTGGCGGGCTCGGCCTTTCCGCTCGCGTCGAGGTCGCGCAGTTGCGACTCGAGGTAGCTCTTGAGCCGGGTGCGGTACTCGCGTTCGAAGGTGCGCAGTTCCTCCACCCGGCGCTCGAGCGCGGCCTTGCGCTGCTCGAACTGGGCGGTGATCGTGGCCGAGCGCTGCTCGGCGTCCTGGATCACCTGCGTGGCACGGGCTGCGCTCTCCTGGTCCAGCTGGTTGGCGCGGGACTCGGCGTCGCCGACGTGCTTACTGGAGCGCTCCTGTGCCTCCCGCAGCGACTGGTCGGCGCTGGCTTGGGCCTCGCCGAGCAGCCGCTCAGCCTCGGCCTTGGACTGCGCCAAGTGCTGATCGGCCGTCTGCTGGGCCATCGCGAGCACCTGAACGGCCTGGGTGTGCTGCTCGGTCGAAGCGGGCGCCTGCTGGGCGGCCTGCTGCCCGGCGGCCTGCTGAGCCTGGGCCGCGACCTGCTGGGCCTGCTGCTGGGCTTGTGCGGCGGCCTGCTGGGCGCGCTCGAGCTCACGGCGGTTCTCGGCCAGCTGCTGCTCGGTCTGGGCCAGCTGCTGCTGCATCTGCACCACCTGCTGTTGGGCACCATCCTTGCCCTGGTTCAGGGCCCGCTCCAACTCGGCGATGTGTGACTGCATCCGGGCGTTTTCCTCCCGCGCGCTGGCCAGTTCCGCTGCGCTCGCTCCACCGCCGGCGGCCATCGGCTGGACCGGGGCCGCTGCGGCCCCGCCGCGGGCCCGCATGTCGTTGTTCTCTTCGATCAGCCGCGACAGTTC
>JBDTXT010000275.1:0-4390 GCA_040006035.1 Pseudonocardiales bacterium
CACCCAGACGGGACGCAAACAGTGACTGCGAACGAGGGAGCGGGCAAGGTCCTGGTCTCCGGCTCGGCCGGATTCATCGGCGGCTACATCTGCGAGGAGTTGCTCAACCGCGGCTACGTAGTCGTCGGCATCGATGACTACAGCAAGTACGGCAAGGTGATCAAGTCGTACGACGAGCACCCCGACTACCACTTCGTCGAGGGCGACGCTCGTGACGTGGAGCTGATGACGCGACTGCTCGACGGGTGTGATCATTTCATCGCCGGGGCAGCACTCATCGGCGGCATCTCCTACTTCCACGCCTACGCCTACGACCTGTTGGCCACGAACGAGCGGATCATGGCCTCGCAATGCGACGCCGCGATCGCGGCGCACCGGTCAGGCACGCTGAAGAAAGTCACCTACCTGTCCAGCTCGATGGTGTTCGAGTCGACCAAGGACTGGCCGTCGACCGAAGGAGACGAGCGCAAGATCGCGCCGCCCCTGTCGTCCTACGGGTTCCAGAAACTGGCAGTGGAGTACTTCGCCAAGGCGGCGTGGGATCAGTACCAGCTGCCGTACACGATCGTCCGGCCGTTCAACTGCGTCGGTATCGGCGAGGGTCGGGCTCTCGGCGACGTAGAGGTGGATTCCGGCAACGTCAAGCTCGCCATGAGCCACGTCGTGCCCGACCTGGTCCAGAAGATAGTCAAGGGCCAGGACCCCCTGCACATCCTCGGCACGGGTGAGCAGATCCGGCACTACACCTATGGCGGTGACCTGGCCCAGGGCATCGTCGCATGCATGGAGTCCGACGCGGCGCTCAATGAGGACTTCAACATCTCCACCGCCGAGTCCACCACCGTTCGTGAACTGGCCGGGCTCATCTGGCGCAAGATAAAGGGCGACGCGCCGATGAACCTGGTCTGCGATCAGGCCTACGAGTACGACGTGCAGAAGCGCATTCCCGCTGTCGGCAAGGCGCGCGACGTGCTCGGCTTCGAGGCGACCACCTCGCTGGACGTGATGCTCGACGAGGTCATCCCTTGGGTCGCGGCCGCGGTCGCCGGTGGACGACTGTGACGACCGCATCGAGCCAGGGGCGCTGATGGTCGCGCTCTACCTGACCGGGATGGTGGCGCTGCACCTGGCCCTGACCCTGCTACCTATTGCCGCTGGGGTGCTCGTCGCCGTGTCCTACGGCATCGCCGACCGCGTCGTGCTGCTGCTCATCGGGCTGGGCACGCTCGGCGTGCTCGGCACAGCGACGTTCTGGGCCTACCTCGCCAATCCCGCGCTGGGCCGGTGGTTCGCGGCGGCCGCCCTGGGAGTATCCGCGGTGGCGATCGGCTGGGGCGCGCGCCGCTCGCGGCAGCGTGCTCTGGGCGGGGCCCTGTGGCCGCTCGTCCCACCGGTCGTGTTCTACACCGCCGTCACCGGGTTCATGACGATGATCGGGTACCTGCGTGGTGGCATGGCTAGCGACGACGTGGCCGCGCGGAATCGATACGTGCCCAACCTGCCGGTCGATAACACGCTTCCGCTACGCCTGGCGCGCCAACTCCAGAGCGATACCAGGCCCCTGCGCCACTTCCTGGCGGGCCACTGGCAGGCTAGTGACCGGCCGCCGCTGCAGACCGGCATCTACTTGCTCGAGCAGGGCGTGCTGGGTCACGACCATTTCATGCACTACCAAGTCGTCGGGATCGCCCTGCAGTCGTTGTGGGTCTTCGGGGTCTGGGCGTTCATGGTGAAGACCCGGCTCCCTGGCCGGGCCGTCGCCATGGCGATCGCGGTCACCGCCTGCTCCGGCTTCGTCATCGTGAACAGCTTCTTCGTGTGGCCGAAGCTACTGCCGGCCGCGTACCTGATGTTGGTCGCCGCCGCGGTGCTCGGAAGCGACTTCCTCCGCGAGAAACGCGATCCTGTGCTCGCCGCGGCGATCGGCGTCGGGGTAGCGTGCGCGATGCTTGGTCATCCGGGCAGCATTTTCGCCGTTCTCGGGCTGGTCGTGACGCTGCTGATAGTCCGAGTATGGCCGAGCCGGCGGTTTCTCCTCGTGGGTGTGGGCGGGGCGGCCGTGCTCTACGCGCCGTGGATCTGGTTTGGACAGGTATACCTACCACCAGGTAACTACCTCATGAAGGTTCAACTGGCCCACACGACGTCCTTCAGCGACACCCGATCGCTGCGGGCGGCGGCCTACGATGCCTATCGCGAAGCGGGCTTGCGCGGCACTCTGTCGAACAAGCTGCACAATCTCGCGAGCCCGTTCCAGCATGCGCCGCACTACCTGCACGAGTTGCTGCTGTGGCTGCAGGCGCAGGTGTCTGGCACCAACGCCGACGCTTTGGCCGCGCGCATCTCTGCCGAGCAGTCGATTTTTTTCTGGCTGGTGCCCGCGCTGGGGCTCATGTCGATCGGACCGGTGTTGCTGTTGGCGCAGTGGATCAGACTGCGGAGGCGCGGCGACGACGAGGCCCCTCCGGAGTACCTGCGGGTGGGTTTGCTCGGTACCGCGACCCTGCTCACCAGCTACGTTGTCTGGGCGCTGGTGCTGTTCGGCCCGAGTACGACGGTCAACCACCAGGGCACGTACTTCGTGCAACTGTGCGGCTTCGCCTTGGGAGTGATCGGCTGGTACGCGATCGCGCCTCGGGTATGCGTGGCCGTGGTCTGCGTGCAGTCCGGACTGTCGCTGTGGATGTATGTCTTCAGCAGCCCACCCATGTTCGATGGCGCCCCGCGCGGCCCGGTTATCGGGTCGGTGGCATTCGCGGCCGTGATCTGCTTCGCGATCGGACTGGCCGGGCTGTACCTGATGTGGATCAGCCCCGGTTATCCCGACCCTGACCTGGAATCGAGCACGGTCCGGGCCGAGGAACCCGGGCTCGGATCAACTGGGCGAGGGCGACTGTCTCGGCTGTAGTAGCCGTTGCGACCGGGACGAGCCGCCCGCTCAGCGAGCGTTGCGGTCGTACCAGCTCAGCACCCGTAGTGCGTGCAGTGTGTTCCAGCGACTGGGCTGCCCGTCGCCGTCCTCCATGGAGAAGTGCACCGCGCCGGGGTGGGTGTTCTCCAGCAGCCAGGTTCCGTCGGGCTGCCGCTTCGAGCGGACCAACTCGACCGCATCAGCCAGTCGTGGATCGGGAGCGTGCCCGACGGCTCGAAAGTAGTCCAGGGCAAACAGGACGTCGTAGTGCCACCAGGTCGGGAACGAGAATTGCCCGAAGTCCGGGTCGACCACCTCCTCGGTGCTCAACCGCCGGAGCAGGCTGCGCTCGAGCAGGTACTCCTGCCCTCGGCGGCGCGCCGCGGCGGTTTGCGCCGAAGCACCGGTCGCGCGCTCGTGCTCGAGCAACCCGTCGAGCACACAGATCGTCGTGTTGAACGACGAGCGCACCGACCCGTTCTCGGTTTCGCAGTTCCAGCCGCCGTCCTCGAGTTGCTCGCCGAGGAGGCGGTCGACGATGCCGTCGACGTCCGCTCCGAAGTAGGCACCGATCGCGACGGTTCGGCCGTTGATGCACGGCTCGACCTCCCCGGCGAAGAACGGCTGCCCGTCGTGCTCCCATCGACAGTTCTCACTCACCAGCGCGATCGCTTCGCGCACCGGCGCGGCGTTCGGGTCGACGCCTAGATCGCGCAGCAGCGTCAGGGTGGGGAAGGTCGCGGTCCACGGCTGCCCCTGGGAGAAGTCGCCGCGGAAGTCGGTCGGGAAACACGCGCCGCCGGCCCACTGGCCATCGTCGCCACGCAGCGCGAGCAACCGGGCGCCCCAGCCCTCGGTCGCGACCCGCGCGCGCTCTTCGGCCACTGCCTCTGCGGGCGCGTCGCCCAGATCGCGCAGCGCCTGCCAGCGCAGCGCCGGGTCAGAATCGAGCAGCCAGTCGCGGACGGTGGCTCGGACAGTCAGAGTCGAGTTCTCAGTCATGCCACGAAGGCTAGATCGCATTCCGGACGTTCGGCTTCCGGGTCAAAAGGAGTTCGGTGCAGCATGCTCAGGCCAGGTGCCCGGTGTCGTTGTAGCTCAGCACCCGCGCTTCATCGGCGGTGTAGCCAATGATGGTGAGCCCAGTGTTGGCCGGATTCAGTCCGAGCCATCGCCACATCGGTGCATCGAGCGCGGCCCGGACGAACCAGCCGATGACAAACGCGTGGGTCACCGCGAGCAACGAGCCGGTGTCGGCTTCGCGCATTGCCGCCGCGGCGATATCCGTGACGGTCTTCGAGAGGAATGCGCCGTCCTCGTCGCGCTCATCGGGTGGCGTGTCGTCGAGCCAGCTCCAGTACCTCTCTGGGTACACGGCGCGTCGAGTGATCGAGGGAACCGGAGTTCGATCATCGAGTCGCGAACTCGGTCGGACGGGAACACCGGGCAATGACTCGGACAGGATCGCCGCCGTCTGCG
>JBDTXT010000276.1:0-4381 GCA_040006035.1 Pseudonocardiales bacterium
GCCCGGTGCACGCGCTGGGGGCTATCCATGGCGAGGCGGAACGCCACGTAGCTGCCGCGGTCGTGACCGACGACAGAGAACGTGTCGTGCCCGAAGAACTGCATCAGCGTTGCACGTCCTGCGCCATGGCGCGCTTGGAGTAGGGCGCGTGGTCGGGCGTGGTCGCAGGTTTCGACGAGGCGCCGTAGCCGCGCAGATCGGGGCAGAGGACGGTGAATCCCTCGGCCGCGAGTCGCGGCGCCACTCGGTGCCAGGTCGCTGAGGTGCGCGGGTGGCCATGCAGCAGGAGCACCGCCGGCCCGGCACCACCGTGCCGGACGAGCAGTTGGGCCTCGCCCACATCGACCTGCTCGGTCACGAATCCCTCGAACACGGTGCCGCCCTAGTCGCGCTCGTGCAGCATGCGCACGGTGTCGATGGTGTCTGCCTCGGCTGCGGTCTTGTCGTCGCGGTAGCGCAGCACCCGGGCGAAACGCAGCGCCATCCCACCGGGGTAGCGCGACGAGCGCTGAAGGCCGTCGAAGGCGATCTCGACGACCTGCTCGGGCCGCACCTGCACTACGTAGCCGTCAGTAGGCCCATCGGCCAGGCCGAGGAACCGCTCGGTCTGCCAGACGAGCATGGCGTCGGTCATGCCCTTGAAGGTCTTACCCAGCATGACGAAACCCTCATTCACCGGATCGCGTGCGCCGAGGTGGATGTTCGACAGCTTGCCCTGGCGCCGGCCCGAGCCCCACTCGATGGCGAGCACCACGAGGTCGAGCGTGTGCACCGGCTTGACCTTGAGCCAGCCGGCTCCGCGTCGGCCGGCCTCGTAGGGCGCAGTGAGCGACTTTGCCATCACGCCTTCGTGCCCGCGTTGGATCGTCGCGTCAAGAAATGCCTGTGCCGCAACGGGATCCCCGGTCACCAGCCGGTCGACGCGCATGTGTGAAGGGACCACTGCGTCGAGCGCGGCCAGGCGGTCGGCGGTGGGCGAATCGAGCAGGTCGGTGCCGTCGATGTGCAGGACGTCGAAGAGGAAGGCCCGCAGCGGGAGCGACCCACGTGCGGCGTCGATGTCCGTGCGTCGGCCGAAGCGTGACGCGGTGACCTGAAACGGGTGCGGTCGACCGTCGGCGCGCAAGGCGATGGCTTCGCCGTCGGCCACGAGCGTCGTGACCGGCAGGGCCCGCACCGCCTCGACGATCTCGGGCAGCCGTGCGGTGACGTCGTCGAGGGTGCGGGTGTAGATCGCGACGTCGTCGCCGGAGCGGTGGACCTGGACCCGCGCGCCGTCGAGCTTGGCCTCGATCAGCGCCGTGGCTCCCAGCCGCTCGAGTGCGTCGGTGATGCTCGAGGCGGTCTGGGCCAGCATCGGGCTGATGGGACGCCCCACCTGCAGGCCGAATTCAGCCAGCACCGCAGCGCCGCCGGTACGTGCTGCCGCGGCGACGGCGGGCAGGTCACCGCGCAGCATCGCGGCGCGCCGAACATCGGCAAGCGGCACCCCGACGGCCCGCGCGACGGCGTCGGTCATCACGCCCAGCAGCGCACCCTGCCGCAGGTCGCCGCCGAGCAGCCGACGCAGAAACAGCTGCTCATTCGCGGTCGCCGCACCGAACAGGCGGGCCACCAATTCAGCCCGGCGGCCCTGGGAACCGGTGCCGGACGTGGCCCCAATCGCGGTGAACGCGGCGTCGACTTCGCAGACGGTGAGCGTGGCGGTGTCGGCCGGGGCCGGAGCATTTCGCAACGCAGCCCAGCCGACGCCGATCTGGCGTTGCGGAAGCTCGCCCGCCAGCCAGGAGACCACGATCGGGATCTCGTCCGGGCCAGCGCGGCGCAACAATGCCGCCAGCCGTTCGGTCTTGGCCAGCCGTGCGGAGGTAGCGCCGACATCGGCCGAAGCGGTGGCCAGTTCTGCTAGCTGCACGGACTCAGCGTCGCATGCGGCGCCGACAACGGATCAGCAGTTCGACAGCAGCCGATCAAGCACCCGGACACCGAACTTCAGCCCGTCGATCGGTACCCGCTCGTCGATGCCGTGGAACAGCGCCGCGAAATCCAGGTCGGGCGGCAGCAGCAGCGGCGAGAAGCCAAAGCACCGCATCCCCAGCGTCGAGAACGACTTCGCATCGGTGCCGCCACTCATCAGGTACGGCACCGGATGGCCGCCGGGATCCTCGGCGCGCAGCGCGGCCGACATGGCCTCGACCAGCGCCCCGTCGAAGGACGTCTCGACTGCGATGTCCTGCACGATGAACTCGCGCTCGACGTCGGCGCCGATCAAGTCGTCGATCTGGGACAGCAGTTCGTCCTGCTGCCCGGGGAGGAACCGCGCATCGATCGTCGCCTCGGCCGAAGAGGGAATGACGTTGGTCTTGTAGCCGGCCTGCAGCATGGTCGGGTTCGCCGTATTGCGGATGACGGCCCCGATCATCCGGGCCATGCCCCCGAGCTTGGGCAGCCACTCGTCCGGCTGGTCAGGGTCCATTTCCGTCCCGGTCACCGCGGCGATCGACTCGACCATCGCGCGGACCGTGTCGGTGATGACCACCGGGAATTCATGCGCGCCGACACGGGAGACGGCCGCGGCAAGGTGGGTGACGGCGTTGTCCTCATGCACCATCGAGCCGTGCCCGGGCCGCCCGGTGGCGCGCAGGCGCAGCCAGTTGATGCCCTTCTCCGCGGTCTGGATCAGGTATAACCGGGTGCTCTCGTCGAGCGAGACGCTGAACCCGCCGACCTCACTGATCGCCTCGGTGCAGTCGGCGAACAGGTCGGCATGCTTGTCGACCAGGTAGTGCGCCCCCTGTCGACCGCCGGCCTCCTCGTCGGACACGAAGGCCAGCACGATGTCGCGTGGTGGCTTGCGGCCAGTTCGGGCCCACTCGCGCACGAGCGCTAGCGTCATCGCGTCCATGTCCTTCATGTCGATTGCCCCGCGGCCCCACAGGTATCCGTCGCGAATCTCACCCCCGAAAGGGTCAACCGACCACTCGCTCGCCTCGGCCGGGACGACGTCCAAGTGCCCATGGATCAGCAGCGGCGCCCGGCTCGGGTCGCTGCCGTCGATGCGGGCAATCGTCGAGGCGCGACCAGGCGCGGCCTCGATGATCTGCGAAGTGATGCCGACCTCGTCGAGCTTGGCGGCCACCCATTCGGCCGCCGGACGTTCGGGATTCGTCGGGTTGGCCGTATTGATTCGGATCAGCTCACCCAACAGGTCGACGACCTCATCCTGCGCGCTGACCTCGGCCGTGACACTCGAATGCGACTGGCTCATGCGTCGTTCCTACCAGGCGTCCCCGCTGCGCACTCCCACCCCAGTGTCGAGGCTCGGAAATCCCAGCCACGCGACGCTAGTGGATTCGGCGCACCCGTCGATGCCCGCCGGCCACCATCACTGTGACCGCCAAGGTAAATAGTCCGACCATGGCCGCCAGCAACACGGGCGCGTCGATGCCGAACACCGTCTCGCCCAGGGGTGGATCGATCGGCGCGGCGAGCGCCGGCCGGGGCGCGATGGGGTCCGTGCTTGACGTACTCGCGGCCGAGGATCGGGTGGCCTTGACGGAGGAAGCGGGTTGCGGCAGTTGGCCGCCACCCGTGGGCGCGGTGTTGACCGGCGTGCGACGAGGCGGGTCGTCCTGGGATATCAGCGGGACCACCGAATTCGGGGCGGCAGCAGCCGGGTCTGCCGCCTCCGCAGGCACCGCCTTGGCCGTAGTGGCGGCGGTGCTCGGCGCGGTCACGGTCGACATCGCCGATTCCGTCGAGCCAACGGTCGTCGTGGCGGTCGCCTGGAAGGTGCCCGACGGCCCCACCGACGGCGTGTGCTCGCCCGGCTGACCGCCATCGGTGGCCGGGCCACCTGGCTGCGTGCCGATGCGGGTCGGACCGCTCGGCGACGGGTTCGCCGGTTGATCGGTGAACTTGATGTGGTGGTGCTTGCGTTTGTGCTGGTAGCTATCCTCGCCGCGATCACGGTTGTGCTCGGCTTGGCACGAGGCGCTCGGGTGGTGGCATGTTCGCTGCCGATCGGAGCCCTGGGCCGCTGCAGTAGCGGGCGACAGGCCGCTGCCGAGGCACACAGCCAGTGCCACCAGGGCAACGTTGACTGCCCGCACGGTGCGCTTGGCCCGCTCATGCCGCACAGTCGGCTCCTTCAGCGAAACCGGTCGTCGAGGATCGCTCGGAACCCCGATCACGCCTTGACGCGAATCTGTTTTTCGGCCATTTCGATGTTAGCTCTTTGTTAACCCCAGCGGAAGCAATTTGACGGGCAATCCGTTTGCGTGTACAGCCCCGACGTCGGTGTCGGTCGCGAAGCGCTCCCGAATGCGTCGGCTAGACTCGCTGGGCACTCGTCCGGGTGGCGGAATGGCAGACGCGCTAG
>JBDTXT010000277.1:0-4380 GCA_040006035.1 Pseudonocardiales bacterium
ACCTGGGACTTGATGTCGTCACCGACGATCGGGACACCGGCGTCCTCGAACTTCTTGGCCCACGCCGGCGTTCCGGCGATGAAGACCGGCAGCGCGTTGACGAAGGCGACCTTGGCGTCGATGGCGCACTGCGCGTAGAACTTCGCGGCTGCCTCGGAACCGACGGGCAGGTAGCAGATCAGGACGTCGACCTGGGCCGCCTTGAGCGCGGCGACCACGTCGACCGGCTCGTCGTCGGACTCGGTGATCGTCTCGCGGTAGTACTTGCCGAGGCCGTCGAGCGTGTGGCCACGCTGGACGAGGATGTCGAGCGTGGGTACGTCGCAGATCTTGATCGTGTTGTTCTCACTTGCGCCGATGGCTTCGGACAGGTCGGTGCCGACCTTCTTGGCGTCGACGTCGAACGCGGCCACGAACTCGATGTCGCTGATGTGGTACGGGCCGAACATGACGTGCATGAGGCCGGGGACCTTGGTACCGGGCTGGGCGTCACGGTAGTAGTGCACGCCTTGTACGAGTGACGCGGCACAGTTCCCGACGCCGACAATGCCGACTCGAATCTTGCCGGCCGCAGACTGCGAACCCATAGAGGTCCTCCTTGATGTTGGCGCTGAAAGTGGCGCTCGTTGTGGGTGGTGGCGGTTACTGCTCGGCGGCCCGGCGGGCATCCGTTCGTTCGTGCTCGATCAATTCGGTGAGCCATCGGACCTCGCGGTCGACCGACTCGAGACCGTGCTCGTGCAGTTCACGCGTGTAGCGATCGAGTCGCTCGCCGGTACGGGCGAGTGCGCTCTTCATGCCGTCGCGCTGTTCCTCTACTCGCCGGCGCCGTCCTTCGAGGACCTGCAGCCGGATGTCCGAACGCGTCTGGGCGAAAAACGCCAGCCGCGCACCAAAGCCCTCGCTGTCGAAGGCATCCGGGCCGACCTGGGCCAGCAGTTCGGCCAAGTGTTCCTTGCCGTCTGCGGTGAGCCGGTAGACCCGTTTGCGGCGGGCCCGGGGCGCGATGCCCGGTGCCGCCTCGAGAGGGGCCTCCTCGGAGATCCACCCGGCTTCGGACAACCGCCGAAGGGTGGGGTAGAGCGATCCGTAGGAGAAGGCCCGGAATGCGCCGAGCAGGGTGGCCAGTCGCTTGCGGAGTTCGTACCCGTGCATCGGGCTCTCGTTCAGCAACCCGAGGACGGCGATCTCTAGCATGTCGACGGGCCCCCATGTCTCGGTGTGATGTATCAGGACGATACATCACACCGTCATGGGTGTGACCGTCACCCTACTGATCCGCGTCGATGCGGCTACGTGGGCAGCTTGGGGAAGACGTTCGGTGCGGGTTTGGCGTCGACGTCGAGTCCGACGGACTGGTAGACGCCGGCCGCGCCGCCCCACAGCAACGAGCTGAGGTAGTCGGCGAGCTGGCGGCGGCTCATCGCGTCGCGGTGATCGATCCACCAGATGCTCGCGGCGCTGATGAAGCCGACGATGGCCTCGCCCCATGGATGGGCAGCGGCCGGGTCGAGCCCGGCGGCGCGCAGTTGGGTGCCCAGGTGCTGGGTGAGCAGTTCGGCCACCACCGTGCTGAAGTCGACGACGTCGGAGGCACCGGCCGCCTGCTCGACCAGTGGGTGTCGCGCGACGAAGTGATATAGCTCGGGGTTGTCCTCGAGCAGGCCAAGGTATGCGTCGATGCTGGCGTGGATCAGTTCGCGCGGCGGCGGGTCGGTCTCCATCACGCGCACCAGCGTCGTGAGCACGTCGCCGACGACGCGCTGGCTGACCGCCCGGTACAGGTCGGTCTTGTCGGTGAAGTAGCGGTAGATGACGGGCTTGCTGGTCTTGGCCACCGACGCGATCTGGTCCATGCCGACACTGGCTCCGTGCTGAGTCACGGCCGTGATCGCGGCGTCGATCAGCTCGTCGCGGCGGGCCGCGCGGTGCGCCGCCCAGCGCGAGCTCCGCCCGTCGGTGCGGCTGGGCTCGCCCTTGCCCGAGGCCCGCCGCGCCTTCGTCTCGAGTGCGCCCAGCGCGCCGTGCACCACGCCGCTGACCGACTCGATGCCTTCGGCGAGGACGCGGGCAGCCAGGCTCTGTTCGGCGACGGGCTCGGCGGAATCCGCCTGCTCGCCCTCCGTTACCCCGACCACAGGTCGCTTCACGCTACTCAAAGTAGCGGATACCTTGAGTCGATGAGCTCTCGTCGTGCGGCCGTCATCGGCGGTAACCGGATTCCCTTCGCCAGATCGAACGGCCCATACTCCCGCGCGTCGAACCAGGACATGCTGACCGCGACGATCGACGGCCTGGTTGCCCGCTTCGGCCTGCAGAACGAGCGGCTCGGCGAGGTCGCCGCGGGCGCCGTGCTCAAACACAGCCGCGACTTCAACCTCACCCGCGAATCGGTACTCGGCTCGAGGCTGTCACCGGCCTCACCCGCCTACGACGTGCAGCAGGCTTGCGGGACGGGCCTGGAGACCGCCATCCTCGTCGCGAACAAGATCGCACTCGGCCAGATCGAGTCGGCGATCGCTGGCGGGGTCGACACCACCTCCGACGCGCCCATCGCGGTGAATGATGATCTGCGCGAGGTGCTGCTCGAGGTCAACCGGGCCAAGTCGCTCGGCGGGCGCCTGAAGGCACTGTCCGGGCTGCGGCCCCAGCAACTGGTGCCCGCCATCCCGTCCAACTCCGAGCCGCGCACCGGGATGTCGATGGGCGAGCACCAGGCCGTCACCACGCTCGAGTGGGCAATCACCCGCGAGGCGCAGGACGAACTCGCCGCCGCCAGTCACCACAACCTCGCGGCCGCCTACGACCGCGGCTTCTTTGACGACCTGATCACGCCGTTCCTCGGCCTGGTGCGCGATCAGAACCTTCGTCCGGACACCACCATCGAGAAGCTGGCCAAGCTCGCGCCGGTCTTCGGTAAGGGCGACGCCGCGACGATGACCGCCGGGAACTCGACGCCGCTGTCCGACGGCGCGTCGACCGTGTTGCTGGCCAGCGACGAGTGGGCGGCCGAGCACAAGCTGCCGGTGCTGGCCCACTTCGTCGATGCCGAAACCGCAGCCGTCGACTACGTGCACGGTGACCGCAAGGCCGACGGCCTGCTGATGGCGCCGGTGTACGCGTTGCCCCGGCTACTCGCCCGAAACAAGCTGTCGCTGGCCGACTTCGACTACTACGAGATCCACGAGGCCTTCGCCTCGACCGTGCTCGCCACGCTCGCGGCGTGGGAGGACGAGGCGTTCTGCCGGCAATACCTCGGTCTGGATGCCGCGCTGGCTTCGATTGACCGCGCCAAGCTCAACGTCAACGGCTCGTCGCTGGCCGCCGGGCACCCGTTTGCGGCGACCGGCGGGCGCATCGTGGCCAGCCTGGCCAAGCAGTTGCACAAGAACGGCGGCGGGCGCGGGCTGATCTCGATCTGTGCCGCCGGTGGCCAGGGCGTCGTCGCGATACTGGAGGGCTGAGCGGTGAGTGACCGGTATCTCGGCCTGGTCAATTCGTCGATCGGCTCAGCCGTGGCCTCGCGCGTCGGCCTGCCCCGACCGGCCGTGCTGCGGCGCCACGAACCTGGCGCCCCGCTGCTGAGGGGGCCGGTGCTGGTGGGCTCGACGTCCGGGGCGGTGCGCCCAGAGCTGGCGGACTTGTTGACCGCGGTCGGCGCCGAGGTCGGATCCGCCGACGTCGAGGATGGCTCGTGGAGTGCGCTCATCCTCGACGCCACTGAGGTCAGCACGCCGCAAGACCTCGGCGCCTTGCGCACCTTCTTCGCGGGACGGCTGCGCGGGCTGCTGCCCTGCGGTCGGGTGCTGGTCCTGGCCACGCCTCCGGACGGCGAGGACATCACCGCGGACGCCACCCGCCAGGCCCTCGAGGGGATCGTCCGGTCCCTGGCCAAGGAACTGCAACGCGGCGCCACCGCCAATCTGCTGCTCGTCGAGGACGAGGCGTCGCTGGAGTCGGCGCTGCGGTTCTTCCTCTCGGGCAAGTCCGCGTACGTCGACGGGCAGCCATTGCGCCTCGGCGCGGGCCCCGCCCCGGCCCCGGCTGATTGGGAGCTACCGCTGGCCGGCAAGACCGCGCTCGTGACTGGCGCCGCCCGCGGCATCGGTGCCTCGATCGCGCAGGTGCTGGCGCGCGACGGGGCGCGCGTCATCGTCGCCGACCTCGCCCAGTCGGGCGAAACCCTGGCCAAGGTGGCCAACCGCATCGGCGGCACGACGCTTCACCTGGATGTAGCTGCGCCCGATACCCCCGAGCGGCTGCTCGAATACCTGGCCGCGCACACCGACGGTCTCGACGTGCTGGTCCACAACGCCGGCATCACTCGCGACAAGCTGCTGGCCAACATGAAGCCCGAGCCGTGGGACTCGGTGATCGCGG
>JBDTXT010000278.1:0-4377 GCA_040006035.1 Pseudonocardiales bacterium
ATTTCACCTTCGGCTTCGACACCGCCGTGAACATCGCGATGGAGGCCATCGACCGCCTGCACACCACCGCCGAGTCGCACCACCGCGCGCTGATCGTCGAGGTGATGGGCCGACACGCGGGTTGGATCGCCCTGCACGCGGGGCTGGCCGGCGGCGCCAACGTCATCCTGATCCCGGAGTTCCCGTTCTCGTTGGAGCGGGTCTGCGCATACGTCGAGAGCCGCTTCCAGTCGCACTACGCGCCGATCATCGTGGTGGCCGAGGGTGCGACGCCCGATGGGGGCGAGAACGCGACGATCGACAAAGGACTTGACGCGTTCGGCCACGCCCGCCTGGGCGGCATCGGGGAGTGGCTGGCGCAGCAGATCGAGGCGGCCACCGGCAAGGAGGCCCGCACCACCGTGCTCGGGCACATCCAGCGCGGCGGCACCCCGTCGGCGTTCGACCGGGTGCTGGCCACCCGCTTCGGCCTGAACGCGGTTGACGCGGCCCACGACGGCGACTGGGGCAAGATGGTTGCCCTACGTGGCACCGACATCGTCCGGGTCCCGTTCATCGAGGCCACCGCGGTGCTGAAGACCGTGCCGCCCGAGCGCTACGCCGAGGCCGAGGTGTTCTTCGGCTGAGCGCGCCCGATTGTGGTTCGCACGCCGCCGCTGAGCGTGCCACCGAACCACAATCCGGGCGGCGATTACGCTTGCCCCCGTGACCACCGACCTGGGGCTGGACGCCTGGCGCGAGCTGCCCGCCGCACAGCAGCCGTTCTGGCCCGACGACGTCGCGCTGCGCGAGGTGGCGCTGACGCTGGCCGCATTGCCGCCGCTGGTGGTCGCCTCCGAGATCGACCAGCTGCGCGAGCGACTGGCTGCCGTGGCCCGGGGCGAGGCGTTCCTGCTGCAGGGCGGTGACTGTGCCGAGACGTTCGTGACGAGCACCCAGGCCGACATCGCGGCCAAGGTCCGCATCCTGCTGCAGATGGCCGTCGTGCTCACCTACGGTGCTTCGGTGCCGGTGGTCAAGCTTGGCCGCATCGCCGGGCAGTACGCCAAGCCGCGCTCGTCGGAATTCGATGTCACCGGCCAGCGCTCCTACCGCGGCGACATGGTCAACGAGCTGGTGGGCGACCGCACGCCGGACCCGCGGCGCATCCTGCGGGCGTACTCCACCGCCGCCTCCACGCTCAACCTGTTGCGCGCCTACGCCGGCGGCGGTCTGGCCTCACTCGACCGGGTGCACGCGTGGAACGCAGCCTTCGCCCGCTCGACCGAGACCGGTGCCCGTTACGAGAAGCTGGCCGCCGAGATCGACCGCGCGGTGCGGTTCATGCGGGCCTGCGGCGTGCACGACGCGGCGCTGGAGGGCGTCGAACTGTATGCCTCCCACGAAGCGCTCATCCTCGAGTACGAGCGCGCGTTGACCCGACTCGAGGAGGGTCGCGCCTACGACCTGTCGGCGCACTTCGTCTGGGTCGGCGAGCGGACCCGGCAGATGGACGGCGCGCACCTGGACTTCGTGTCGCGCATCGCCAACCCGATCGGGGTGAAGCTGGGGCCGACGACCACGCCGGAGTTCGCCGCCGAGCTCGTCGAGCGCCTTGACCCCGACAACGTGCCGGGCCGGCTCACGTTGATCAGCCGGATGTCGAACTCGCTGGTACGCGACCGGCTGCCGGCGATCGTCGAGAAGGTCACCTCCACCGGGCACCTCGTGGTGTGGCACTGCGACCCGATGCACGGCAACACCGAGGAGACCGCCGACGGCGTCAAGACCCGCCACCTGGACCGGATCATCGACGAAGTCGACGGATTCTTCGATGTGCACGCCGAGCTGGGCACCCACCCGGGCGGCCTGCACGTCGAGCTCACCGGCGACGACGTCACCGAGTGCATCGGCGGCACGGCCGAGCTGACCGCGGCTGACCTGGGTCGACGCTACGAGACGGCGTGCGACCCGCGGCTGAACATCGAGCAGTCGCTCGAGCTCGCCTTCCGCGTCGCGGAGCGTCTCGTGGCCGAACGCCGGCGGCGGGACGTGCAGTGACCACTCGACGGGGTGGGCAGTGACCTCGGTCGTCGACCTGCGATCGGATACAGTCACCCGACCCACCGCGGGCATGCGCGCGGCGATGGCCGAGGCTGAGGTCGGCGACGACGTGTACGGGGAGGACCCCACCGTCACCGCGCTCGAGGCCGAAGTGGCCGCTCTGCTCGGGCACGAGGCCGCCCTGTTCGTCCCGTCCGGCTCGCTGGGCAACCAGCTCGGGATCCGGCTGCTGGTGCAGCCTGGGTACGAGCTGGTGTGCGACTCGCTGGCGCATCTCGCGCGGGCCGAACTCGGCGCCGCGGCGGTGTTCTCCGGGATCACGTTCCGCACCTGGAAGGCGACGCGTGGGCTGCTCGATGTCGATGCGATCACCGAGCTGATCACGCCGGACGCCGGGCCCTATCTCGTGTCGACGGCGGCCATCGCCGTCGAGAACACGCACAACTTCGGGGGCGGCACCGTGCAACCCGAGGCGCAGGTGCAGGCGGTGGTCGAGCTGGCCCAGTCATGCGGCCTCGGCCTGCACCTGGACGGCGCCCGGCTGTGGAACGCGCACGTCGCGACCGGCCGGTCGCTGGCAGAGCTGGCGGCCGGCTTCGACACGGTGTCGGTGTGCCTGTCGAAGGGTCTCGGCGCGCCGGTCGGCTCGGTGCTCGTCTCGACGGCGGCGCGCATAACCGAGGCGCGGGTGTGGCGTAAGCGCTACGGGGCCGGCATGCGGCAGGTGGGCATTCTGGCTGCGGCGGGCAGGTACGCGCTGGAGCATCACGTGCAGCGCCTGGCCGACGACCACGTCCGGGCCCGGCGGCTGGCGACCGCGCTGGGTAGCGATCCGGCGAGCGTCGATACGAACATCGTCGTGCTCGACGCGGCGCAAGCACCTGAGGTGGCGGCGAAGGCTCGCGAGCAGGACGTGCTCGTGTCGGCCCTCGGTCCGCGCTTTCTTCGAATGGTCACCCATCTGGACGTCGACGATGACGGCATCGAGCGCGCCATCGACGTGCTGGGCCCGCTCGTCCGAAGCTGAGTCATGCTCATTCGACCGGCTGAACTCGCAGCGATCCGCGACGGCACGATCGACCTCGCCTTCCGGCGGTGGGACCGCCCCCGCCTGCGGGTGGGCACCCGGATGCGCACACCCGTCGGCTTGGTCGAGGTGACATCGGTGGACCGGGTGACGCTCGCGGCGATCACAGTGGCCGAAGCGCGGCGGGCCGGGGCAGCCTCACGGAAGGAACTTGTGAGCATGCTCGCCAGCCGTCCCGACCGGCCGGTCTTCCGGGTCGGCGTGCGCTACGCCGGGCCCGATCCGAGGATTGCGCTGCGGGCCGCGGGCGAACTCAATACCGAGGAGCGCGAACGGTTGCTTAACCGACTCGACCGTCTGGACGCGGCTTCGACGAGCGGGCCGTGGACGCGCGTGACACTTGACACTATCGCCCGGCGTCCGGAGACCCGCGCCGGTGACCTGGCCGAAGAACTCGGCCGTGAGCGGCTGAACTTCAAGCGGGATGTGCGCAAGCTCAAGGAACTCGGGCTCACCGAATCACTCGAGATCGGTTACCGGCTCTCGCCGCGCGGGCGGTCGTTGCTGGACTCTGGTTAACCCGCGAGATGCGCAGCCGAGGTGCGGCCCAGCAGCGGCGGGATGATCGTGACCACCTCGGCCAGTTCGGCCAGCAGATCACCGAACAATGCCTGTGCGCCGTCGCACAGCGCCGCCTCGGGGCGCGGGTGCACATCGACCATCACGCCATCCGCGCCGGCCGCGATGCCGGCCCGGGCGAGCGGTACGACCAGGTCGCGCCGGCCGGCGGCGTGGGACGGGTCGACGATCACCGGCAGGTGCGAGAGGCGTTGCACCATCGGGATGGCAGAGATGTCTAGCATGTTGCGGATCGACGGCTCGAAGGACCGGATCCCGCGCTCGCACAGGACGATGTCGAGGTTGCCGCGCTGGGCGATGTACTCCGCCGCCATCAGCCATTCCTCGTAGGTGGCGGTCAATCCGCGCTTGAGCATCACCGGCTTGCCGGTAGCCCCGACCGCGTTGAGCAGGCCGAAGTTCTGCATGTTGCGCGTGCCGATCTGCAGCATGTCGGCGTATTCCGCGACGGTGTCGACGTCGTTGGGGTCAGTCACTTCGGTCACGATCGGCAGGCCGACCTCGTCGCGGACTTCAGCCAGGATGCGCAGCCCGGCGACGCCCAGACCCTGAAAGGCGTAGGGCGACGTTCGTGGCTTGTATGCGCCTCCGCGCAGCAGGCTGGCGCCGGCCCGCTTGGCCATCCACGCCGACTCCAGGGTCTGCTCGGCGGTCTCGACGGCGCACGG
>JBDTXT010000279.1:0-4371 GCA_040006035.1 Pseudonocardiales bacterium
CCTGCCGCCCGCGTCCGAGCTCACTGACGAGGCACTCGACAACGCGGACCTGAACAGGTTCGTCAAGGCCGCCATCCGTGCCCTGCCGGACTCGCTGATCAACGGCGCCCTCAAGACCGATGACGTACTGCGGCGCACGATCAAAGACCTCGACCTGCGCGCGCTGCTCACCAACCTGAACGACCCCGACGAACTCACCCGGCAAGTCAACGCTGCTGTCACGAAAGCCGTGAAGAGCTCCCTCGTGGCCCGCCTGCGCGACCTGCTCTGAACCGCCTGCCGTACGAACTGTCGTACGGTGAGGGCATGGCAGATCCGGTCCGGGTGATGCTCGAGCAGGGCAAGAAGAAGCGGGTAGTGGCCTGCGCCTTCGACTGGCCGGGATGGGACCGCAGCGCCAGGATCGGTGCGGACGTGCTCGCGGTTCTGGCCGCCTATCGACCTCGCTACGCGAAGGTAGCCGAGCGGGCCGGCTTCGGCGCTGAGTTCGGATCCACCGGCGAGCTCGAGGTGGTCGAGCGACTCGATGGGATCGGGATGACCGACTACTACGGTGTCTCGGGCCGAGCGGCCGCACCCGAGAACGACCCGATGACCGAGTCCGAGTGCGAGCGGAAGATCGCGCTGCTCCGGGCCTCCTGGAGCGCCTTCGACGACGTCGCCGCACGAGTCTCGCCGGAACTTCAGAAGGGCCCGCGCGGCGGCGGCCGCGACCGGGATCAGATCATCCGGCACGTGAACGGCGCGGAGATCGACGAGTTCGCGCCGAAGGTCGGCGTGCAGGTCGCGCTGGAAACGAGGGACGACGCCGAAGCACTTCGGGCCTACCGGGATGCCTTCGTCGACGGGATCCGCGAACACCACGCCCGCGGTGAGCCGGCGCGGTCATGGGCGCTGCAGTTCCTGATCCGCCGTTGCGCCTGGCACATGCTCGATCACGCGTGGGAGATGGAGGACAAAGACCTGTCCAGCGGAACCTGACGTCGCGGTCAGGGCGCATGCGACGCGTACGAGCGCTGGTCCGACGATCGGGAACTCACGTCGGTCCGGACGCAGCGGCGCCGGCCGAGGCCCGTCCAACGACCGCGTTGGTCTACCTGGCTGGCCTCTTGCGTTCAGTGGCCGCAACCACGGCGGCGGCGCGCACGGACCAGCCCGCTGCAGCCAACGCACGGGCTGCCTCGCGCAGAGTGGCTCCGGTTGTGACGATGTCGTCCACGATCACGGCTGCGGTGCCCGGACTCGGCGGTGATGTTGCGCTCATCGCTGCGCTCAGGTTGGCCGCGCGTTCCTGGTGGTCCAGGCCGGCTGAGTCCTGCACCGTGCGGACCAACCGCAGTGGCGTGCCGACCGGGGCATGGCTGGCGCGGGACGCGATGCGGGCGAGGCGCAGCATGTGGTCGCCGCCCCGGGCGCGAGCCACCCGCGCCGTGCTCGGCACGGGGACGAGCACCACGCCTGGTTCGGCGGGCACTGCGCCGGCGAGCAATGTTCCTAGCGGCTCGGCCAAATCGCGCCGGCCGCGCTCCTTGTAGGCAATCAGCGCGGCTCGCAACGGACCGTCGTACGCGCCCGCCGCAACGACCGGCAGGCCGGCGGCCGCTACGTGCAGAACGTCCAAGGGCACGCATCGCTCGCACAGCACCCGACCGGCGCGCGCGCAGCCGATGCAACTGCGCGGCCAGACCAGGTCGGCCATGGCGACAACCACCGCGGGGACGGGCACGGCAACAGGGTGACCCTTTGCAGCGCAACGCGCGCCGGTAAGGCAGGGATTGTGGACGCAGCAACCGGCTGTGGACGGCGGATTTGACTTGGCTACTCGAGGTAGATCGGGTTATCGCCGAAGGTCGTCTTGTCGCCGGGACTCGACCACGTCCCACCGGTCTGCGTCCATACGGTGCCGTCGACCGATACCCAGGCAGGCACGCTCTCGGCGACCGTGATGCTGTCGGGCAGTCCGGGCAGGTTCGCGGCCGGGCGCGACGTCCACAGCGACCCGTCGACCTGCACCTCGTACACGTTGTTCTCGCCGGGCCGGCTGAGTACCCGCCCGATGGCGAACAGCTTGAGTTGGTCGTTCCACGCCACGTCGGTGATCAAGATCCCCTGCGGCGTGATCGGTTCAAGGCTGTCGACCCGGACTTGCGCCTGCCCAGGAGTGCGCACCACCGAGCCCACCCACACCTGCGCGCTGCCTTCGTCGCGGGCCGTGATCACCATTGCCACGCGCGACCCCTCAGGACTGAACCGCAGTGCGCTGATCCGTCCCGTCACCGGTCCCGCGCCGGCCACCGGCACTGCGGTCGGGGGGCCGGAGCGGGTGACCCGGTACACCTGCGATCCCTTGCCCACCCAGACCTCGTCGAGGTTGGGTGCCCAGGTCGGCCGGGACAGCAATCCGCGCAGGCCGGTATCAGTCAGACCGACCGCCTCCGTGCCGACGAGCAGTCGGGCATTGGTCTGCGGACCGGCCGTGCCGGCGGCGAGCAGATCCTCCGAGTCGGGCTGGCTCGCAAGCGCGACCGAGCGCAGGCCGTCCTGACCGCTGCCAAGTTCGCCACGCAACGGCCTGCCCCGAGCATCCACCACCGCGCCGGAATGAAGGTAATAGAGCGCGGGATGACTGTTGGCGGGATTCACCGCGGACGCGAACTGGGACGCCTTGAACTGCGTGCCGGCCAGGGAGATCGTGACAGGTTGGCCGTTGTCGGAGATCGACATGGTCGAGCGCGGCACGACCTGATCGAGAGTGAGCGCCAACTGGGCGGCCAGCCGGTCTCGGGTAGCGCTGCCGAGCTTGTTCGCCCCGGGCACCTCGATCGTGGTCACCGCTCCCAGGACGACGCTCACCTGCCGCGGGTCGGCCTGCGCCGGAAACTCGGGGGTCCAGGCCGCCTGGAGTTGCGGGCGCGGCCCGGCGATCAGTTGACCCAACAGCCAACGTGCGAGCGACGGCCGGTCCGTCAATGCCGTGAAGCGAGGGTCCGGCATCAGGTGGCGCTCGTTGCGGTCGTAGAAGTAGATCTTCTTCTGCTGGTAGATCTGCTGGAACTCGCCGGCCTTGAGGATCAGCCCGCTGGTGAGCGAGTCGATGCGCCACTGCCCCGCGACCCGCTTCATCCGGAACGCGAACGGCTCGACCACGCCGCCAGTGCCGTCGCCCTCGAGCACGGGCGTGTAGATCCCGGAGGCGCCGACCACGCCCAGCTTGCGCCCGGTCACGGTGACCGCGCCGTCGCGGAAGTTGCCCACCTGCAGCGAGTCGACGACGCTCAGCGTGTTGTCCGACCACCTGCTCCGGGCGTCGGGAGTCAGGAAGCCGCGGGCGGTCGCATGGTTGTCGTCGACGAGCGCGTTCGCCGACAGGAAGTCGACCACCATCGTGCGGGGGTCGGCGTTGAGCGCCGGCGAGTTCACCGTCGGCGAGGTGGGGGTGCCGACGTTGACCGGCCTGACGACCTCCGGCGACGACGACTGCGGCACGCCGGTGCAGGCCGTCAGCAGCACCGCCGCGGCACACAGCACGGGCATCGACCGGCGGCGGGTCATTCCTCGTCGTCCTCGTCCAGGTCGTCGGGGTTCAGCGGCAGGGGTGAGGAGATCAGCGTATGTCCGGCCTGCCGCGGGAGGGTGAGGCGAAACTGTGCCCCCCGGCCGCGCTCGCCCCACGCCTGCAGCCAGCCGTCGTGCAGCCGGGCGTCCTCGAGGCTGATCGCCAACCCGAGGCCGGTGCCCCCGGTGAGCCGGCTGCGGGACGCGTCGCCGCGCCAGAAGCGGTTGAACACCAGCCCCGCCTCCCCTGGCTTCAGCCCCAGGCCGTGGTCGCGAACCGTCACGGCGACGGCGTGGTCGTCGCAGCCGATCGTGATGACGACGGGCTTGCCCTCACCGTGATCCAGGGCGTTGGCCACCAGGTTGCGCAGGATCCGCTCCACGCGACGCGCGTCCATCTCGGCGGTCACCGGCCGCTTGGGACCGTGGACGACGATCTCGGTGCCGTGCCGCTCGGCCAGGGCGCGGTTCGCGTCCACCGTAGAGGTGACGACACCCCGCATGTCGGCCGTCTCGGATTCGAGATTGGCCACCCCGGCGTCGTAGCGCGAGATCTCCAGCAGATCGGCCAGCAGGGCCTCGAAGCGATCGAGCTCGTCGCGCAATAGTTCGGCGGAGCGGCTCAGGTCCGGCGGGAACTGGTCCCGATTGGCGTGCAGCAACTCCGACGCCATCCGGATCGTCGTGAGTGGCGTGCGCAACTCGTGCGAGACGTCGCTGGTGAAGCGCCGCTGCAGCCGCGACAGGTCCTCGAGCCGCCGGATCTGGCGCTGCAGGCTGCCCGCCATGTCGTTGAAGGACTGACCGAGCCGGGCG
>JBDTXT010000280.1:0-4342 GCA_040006035.1 Pseudonocardiales bacterium
GGAGGAGGAGGAGGAGTTCGTCCCGGCCCATCTGCGTTTCGAGGCTCAAGACGCCTGAGGCGCCCGCCGCGCCACCGCCTCGTCGAGCTGCGCAACGGTGGCAGTACACGCATTGCGGCACAGCAACTCGGCCACGCGGTGGTCCGGTCCGGTTTCGTCCGGGTCGCCGTAGGTGCGTTCACGCAGCATCGCCCTCGAGCCGCAGACAGGACAGTCGCACATCGTCGTAGCGGACGTGAAAGGCATCGGCACATCTCGATCCACGGGGTTCGTGATTGTTCGAGCGCCGCTGCTTGGCGCCGAGAGCGTAACCCCGAATCGGAGTATTTGGCCCGGCTTTTCGCAACTGGCTAAATGTGTTGGGCACGATCGCTGATCGGCTCCCTGGTCAGCCCGATCTCTTGCCAACACTCAACTGAACAGTTGCTGCAGGGTGGGCAAGACCACGGCGGGCAGGTCACCGGGGGTTCGGGGTGCGGGTTTCCCGACGACGGTGTCGGCGGTGTCGAGGGTTTTCAGCGCGTCAGCGGTGAGGAAGCGGCTGCGCTGCGCGTAGACGTGACGGTCGCGCTGGGCGTTGACGTGCATGCGAGTGGGTGCGTAGATCGTCAGCGTGTCGCGGGCCCGGGTGGTGGCGACGTAGAACAGCCGGTGTTCCTCATCGAGCCCGTCGTCGTCACTGAGCGCCATGTCGGACGGGAATGCGCCGTCGATGGCGTGGATGAGATGAACGCTGGGCCACTCGAGGCCCTTGGCGGAGTGGACGGTCGACAGGGTGACGTAGTCGTCGTCCAGATGTGGTGGCTTGGCGTAGTCGGTGCTGGCCGAAGCTGGGTCGAGGGTGACCTCGGCGACGAAGGCGGCGAGATCCGGATTCGTGCCGGCAGCGGTCGCGAGCCGGTCCAGATCGTCGACCCGAAGCGACGCGTCGAGGTAGTGGGCACGTACCAGCGGGCGCAGCAGTTGCAGGCACACCTGGACCTGCTCGATCACCTGGGTGTGCGCGCGGGCCTCGGCCACCTTGGTCAGGGTTCTGCGTAGCGCGGGCGCTGCCGGTGCGGGCGCGGCGGCGAGTACCTGCTCGGGGTCCGGGTCGGTGTCGATGAGCAACGGGATCAAGGCACGGGCGCGAGCCTTGCCGATGCCACGGTGCAGGTTCAACAACCGGAACCACGCCACCTCGTCGAGCGCGTTGCTGGTCAGGCGCAGCACGGCGAGGAAGTCCTTGACATGCGCGGTCTCGATGAAGCGCAGGCCGCCGTACTTGACGTAGGGAATGCGTCGGTAGGTCAGCTCGGCTTCCAGCTCCCGGCTGTGCGTGGCGGCGCGCATCAGCACGGCCTGCTCCCGCAGCGGCTGCCCGTTCTCGTGCGCAGCCAGGATTGAGTCCGCGACCGCGGTGGCTTGCGCGCCGGCGTCGTAGCAGGTCACCAGGCTGGGCCGGCCGGCGTCACCAGTGCGGTCGGCGTGCAGGCTGATGTGGTGATCGCCGCTACCGGGACGGATCACGTTGGCCAGATCCAGCAGCGGCTGAACCGAACGGAAGTTGCGTTCCAACCGCACGACTGTTGCCTCGGGCAGCACGGCCGCGAGCTCGAGCAGGTGCCCGCTGCGGGCACCGCGGAACCCGTAGACCGCCTGGGCGTCATCGCCCACCACGGTCAGCCCGGTGCCGTGCGGGCGCAGGCCGTTGACGATGTCGACCTGGATCTGGTTGACGTCCTGGTATTCGTCGACGAGCACGTAGTCCCAGCGAGCCCGCAGCCGGCGCCCGATCGCGGGTTCGACCAGCAGCTCCCGCCAGGCCAGCAGCAGGTCGTCGAAGTCGAGCAGGCCGCGGTCGCGCTTGCGGGTCATGAAGGCCGACAGCAGAACGACGATCTGATCGGCGCACCAGTGCCATACCGGGAAATCGCTAGCCAGCACCTCGCGCACCGGGCGGTTGTTGTTCACTGCCCGCGAGTACACGTCGGCCAACGTCTGCGCCGACGGCAGTCGGGTCGCGGTGCCGGACAGCCCGTGCTCATCACGCATCAGATCCAGCAGATCCACCACGTCGGCCGGGTCGAGCACCGATACCGCCGAGAGTCCCAACTGCTCGGCGTGTTCAGCCACCAGCCGATGCGCGACCGCGTGAAACGTTCCACCCCACAGCCTCCCAGCCGCGCTGCGGTCGCGGCACAGGGCCGCCGCCCGGGCCGTCATGTCTGCCGCTGCCCGGCGGGTGAAGGTCAACAACAGCACCCGCTCAGCCGCCACCCCGCGCTCGAGCAGGCTCGCCACCCGGCTGGTCAACACCCGGGTCTTGCCGGTTCCGGCACCCGCAAGCACGATCAGCGGGCCGTTGCCGTGGGCGACCGCAGACTGCTGCGCATCGTCGAGATCCGCGCACAAATCAGTACCGAACATGCGTTCGAGGCTAGCGCACCAAGTGCTCAGCCGCTCGCAGGCAACGCCGAGCACGTCCCGTAGCGTTGGCTCTCGGTCCGGGCAAAGAGGAGAACTGTGTGAGTTATCGCGCAACGTCGGTGCGCCGCGCCGCCACCGTGCTGGCGAGCCTCGGCCTCGTTGCCGTGGGCGGTGTGCAGGCAGCGACGTCGGCACCGAAGCCGACACCCATCACCACTCCCGGCGGCCTGCGCCCGGGCCAGGCCACCACCGCGACAGCGTGTGACGGCACCGGCGTGTGCATCGTGAAGGCGACGACTGGGCCGTCGTGCACGGGCTATATCTCCCAGTCGGTCCCGCCCGCGAACATCCGGGTGCTCGTGCACACATCATCAACAACCGTTCAGGTGAAGACCATCCCGTTCCGGACCTACGTGGCGAACGTGCTGCCCAATGAGTGGGTGCCGAGCTGGGACGGCGACGCGCTCAAGGCCGGCGCGGTGGCGGTGAAGTCCTACGCCTGGTACTGGGTCACCCACTACGGCGGGTACCTGAACACCACCGCGAACTGCTTCGACGTCACCGACGACCAGACATTCCAGGTGTACAAAGCGAACACGGCCACCACGCGGACCGACACTGCGGTGCAGACGACCTGGAACGTGGCGGCCCGGATGAGCGGCCGAGTCATCCAGGCGTCCTACCAGGCCTTTTTCGACTCGTCGACCGAGGCGTGCGGCGCTTCCGCTAACGGTGCAATCCTCAGCCAGTGGGGCACGCAGAACTGCGTCGAAGCGAATACCGGCAACAAGTACAACGTCATCCTGCAGAACTACTACTTCCCCGGTTTGCAACTCGCGACCGCCGCCCAGCGCCGCACAGCGCACGACTTCACCTTCCTGCAGACCAGCACGCGCGCGGTCTTCAGTGCGAGCACCGCGACCTGGTCGATCGACGACGGCTACCCCACCGTCTTCCGCTTCGGCCTGCCAGGCGACATCCCGGCCGTGACCGACGCCGGTGACGGGTTCGCCACCATCGGCGTGTTCCGGGCATCGACCGGCAGTTGGTACCAAGCCGGCCCGACGGGCAAGTTGGCGGTGACGACCAAGTGGGGAAACAGCGGCGACATCCCGGTGCCGGCCCACTACTCCGGCGTGAGCCGGCCCAGCGTCCTCACCACCTTCCGCCCGTCCAATTCCACTTGGTACCTAAGAGGAATCGGCAATGTCCCGTACGGATCGAGGGGCGACATCCCAGTGCCCGGCCACTACGCCGGCACGTCGGCCAACGACTACACCGACCACCCGGCGGTGTTCCGCCCGTCGAGCGGCGTGTGGTACCGACAAGGCCTCAGCGCCGTCCAGTACGGGACCCGCGGTGACATCCCCGTCCCAGGCGACTACACCGGCAACGGCACCACTGACGTCGCGGTGTACCGCCCCTCGACGCAGGTCTGGTACATCCGCGGCTTGGCCAGCGTCCAGTACGGAATCGCGGGCGACATCCCCGTCACCGGCGACTACAACGGCGACGGAAAGATCGACCTCGCGGTGTACCGCCCCTCGACGCACACCTGGTACGTGCGCGGCCAGGTCGCGAGGCCGTTCGGGACGTCCGGGACCACGCCGATCGGCAAGGCGCCTTACCGCGGCTAGCGTGATAGCCCTTGACCAGTTGCGGGCACGCGTCCGTTCGGCCGAGCCACACCAGGTTCGCCCTGGCGCAACGGCTACGTCGAAGTTCTGGTCCGAGTCGTCGTCGGCGACGGGAATGACGACTCCGACCAGCGCCAACGACGGCGCGCGGCCGCTCAGCCAAAGACGAGACGCTTTCTTGGCTTGCCGGGCTCGAGCAGCTCGAACTTCAGGTTCAGATCGGTACGTTCGATGAGATCCACTTGCTGTGCGAACTGCTCACTCGTGACGTAGCCGGTTTTCTCGAGCTTCCACTC